>JADGHD010000384.1 GCA_019689615.1 Frankia sp.
ACCCCCCGCCCCCCCCGGGCCCGGGCGCCCCCCGCCCGGCCGGGCGGCCGGCGCGCACGCCTGACCCGCGGCGCTGGCCCCGGTGGGCACGCCGGTCCCGCCCGCGCGACTGGCCGGTCCCCCGGGGCCGGCGGCGCCGTCCGCACCAGCCCCGCCGGCGCGCCCGCCACCGGGCCGCCGGGCCGCTCGTCGTGGTCTGCCTGCTGGCCGCCGCCACCCTGGCCGCCTGCGCGAGCGCGCAGACCACCGACGAGACCGGCGCGACCGGTGGCTGCCGGGCTCCCGGGGTCAGCGGCGACCGGATCCGGCTCGGCCTGCTCTACCCGGACACAGGCAACGCGGCGTCGCTGTTCGGGCCGTTCCGCGCCGGGGTCACCGCCCGCCTGGGTGTCGCGAACGCCGAGGGCGGGGTCCACGGGCGCGAGCTGGAGTACACCTGGCGGGACGACACCTCGCGGCCGGAGGCGAACCTGGTCGCCGCGCGGGCCCTGGTCGAGCAGGACGAGGTGTTCGCGATCCTCGAGTCGACCTCCGCGGCCAGCGGATCGGCCGCCTACCTGCACCAGCGCGGGGTCCCGGTGGTCGGGGCGTCGGTGGAGGAGCCCTGGACCGTCTACGACAACATGTTCAGCTACTCCAACCTGTTCTCCGGGACGACCGCGATCAGCACCTACGGCGACTTCGTCGCCAGCCTCGGCGGACAGCGGGCGGTGGTCGTCTACACCTCGCTCTCCGAGACGTCACTGGCGTTCGCCCGCACGCTGCGCGAAAGCCTCCAGGTGGCCGGAATCCAGGTGGTCGAGTCCATCGACTCGACCGCGCCGCTGAACATCCCCGCGCTGGGCGCGCGGATCCGGGCGACGGGCGCCGACGTGCTGGTCGGCGCGGTGACCGGGACCACCTTCGGTCAGGTCGTGCTGGCGGCGCTCGGCGCGGAGGTGGACCTGAAGGTGATCCTCTCCCCCGCCGGCTACGACGAGCGGATGCTCGACCTGTTCAAGACGGTCATCGCCGGGACGTACTTCTCCGTCGACTTCGTGCCGTTCGAGGCGAACCTGCCGGCCCACCAGCGGTACCTGGACGCGATGCTGCGCTACGCGCCGGAGACCCGACCGGCCAGGCAGCAGGCGGCACTTATCGGCTGGATCTCCGCGGACATCCTGATCCGCGGGCTCGAGGAGGCCGGGCCCTGCCCGAGCCAGGCCGGCTTCATCGAGGCGCTGCGCTCCGTCAGCGGCTACGACGCGGACGGCCTGCTGCCGGCGCCGATCGACTTCCGGGCGGACTTCGGCCAGCTCACCCGATGCCTCACGTTCGTCCGGGTCTCCGCCGACGGCACCGCCTTCGAGCTCGTCGAGCCCGCCCCGCGCTGCGGCGAGCCGGTGGCCGTCGCCGGCTCCCCGCCCGACCGGGCGAGCACGAGCGCCAGCGCTGGCTGAACAACCAGCACCGACGCGCCGCCACCGATCAACCGCGCACAGAACAATAGGCGGCCAAGTCCTCGCCGTAACGCCCACGAAATGGTTGGGACATGATCCTGGAACGGCGTGTGGCCACCCTGCCGTGCAGAGGCCCCCGGGAGACGCGCGGCTACCGGCCGCGACCCGCCCGTCAGCGCAGCGCCACCCGAGGGCGGCCCCCTCACTCTCCCCCTGGACAGGCGCGACATGCCGTTCAACGCCAGCACGCTCGACAGCGGTAACACCGCGTGGGTGCTCGCCTCCGCGGCGCTCGTCCTCCTGATGACACCCGGGCTCGCGTTCTTCTATGGCGGGATGGTCCGGGTACAGCACGTGCTCGGCATGCTCATGCAGCACTTCTTCTGCATGGGGATCGTCAGCCTGCTGTGGGTGCTGTGCGGGTACTCCATCGCGTTCGGCGGCGACAACTCCGTGATCGGCGGGCTGCACTTCGCCGGGCTCCAGCATCTGGGCGAACGGGTGCCCGGCTACACCGGCGATGCTGCGCAGACCATCCCGCCGATCGTGTTCGCCTGCTTCCAGCTGATGTTCGCGATCATCACGCCGGCGCTGATCACCGGTGGCACCGCGGACCGCTTCCGGTTCGGCCCGTTCGCGACGTTCGTGATCCTGTGGTCGCTGGTGGTGTACGCACCGGTGGCGCACTGGGTCTTCTCCCCCACCGGCTGGCTGTTCGAGCACGGGGCCGAGGACTTCGCCGGTGGCACCGTCGTGCACGCCAACGCCGGCGCGGCCGCGATCGCGATGGCGATCGTGCTCGGCCGCCGCCGCGGCTGGCCCGGCGGCAACTTCCGCCCGCACAACGTGCCGTTCGTGCTCCTCGGCGCCGGGCTGCTCTGGTTCGGCTGGTTCGGGTTCAACGCGGGCTCGGCGCTGGGGGCCAACGAGCTGGCCGGCTTCGCCTTCATGAACACGAACACCGCGGCTGCCTGCGCACTGCTTGGCTGGATCGCCCTGGAGAAGCTGCGGGACGGCCACGCCACCACGCTCGGCGCCGCCTCGGGCGCGGTCGCCGGGCTGGTGGCGATCACCCCGGCCGCCGGCTACGTCACCCCGCTCGGCGCGGTCGCCATCGGCTTCATCGCCGGCGGGGTCTGCGCGTCGGTCACCGGGCTCAAGGGCAAGGTCGGCATCGACGACGCGCTCGACGTCGGCGCGGTCCACCTGGTCGGCGGGGGCCTGGGCGCCCTGCTCATCGGCCTGTGGGGCTCGGCGGACACGGGCGGCGCCGACGGCGTGTTCTACGGCGGCGGCTTCGAGCTGCTGGGCAGGCAGGCGGTCGCGGTCGGCGCGGTCGTGCTCTACTCCTTCGTCGCCACCCTGATCATCGGCGTGCTGATCCGGATGTTCGTCCGCCCCCGGCTGTCGGTGGACGAGGAACGCGAGGGCATGGACCTCGCGCTGCACGGCGAGCGCGCCTACGACTTCTGACCGCCGGTCCTCGCCGGCCGCTGGCCGAGGCGGGCGGGCAGCGCCGCCGCGCCGGGCCGGGCTGGCTCAGCGGTCGACGTGACCGAGCGGGCGGCCGGGCGCGACATGGTCGCGCACCACCCGCTTCACCGCCGTCGGCTCGGGGAAGCCGTGCTCCCGCCGGTCCCAGACCACCGCGTCGTCGACCCGGACCCGGAACACCCCACCGGTGCCCGGTACCAGGGCGACCGAGCGGACGTCGCCCTCGAACGTGGACAGCAGCTCCTGCGCCAGCCAGGCGGCCCGGGCCAGCCAGCGACACCGGGTGCAGTACTCGATCTCCACCCGCGGCCGCTGTTCGGCGGGCCGCGTCACCGGGCTGGCCGCTGCCTCGTCGGCGCCGGGCGGCGGCTCGGCCGGCGCGGGCTGTGCGGACGACACGCCTGGTGACGCTACCCGCCCGGGACGCCACCGGCGCCGGCGGCGCCGGCGGCGACCGGTGCCGGGAACCCGACGGTGATCACCACCTCCGGGCCGGGCTTGCCGATCATGCGGCCCTTGGCGGGGACGACCCGGTAGGCCATGGTCACGCCGGGGGGCAGCTCGCCGCTGGTCCACTGGTAGCCGGCGACCGAGGCCGGTGCCCGGGCGAACGTGCGCTCGCCAGCGCTGACCGACCGCTGCTCGACGATGTACTGGGTGGCGCCCGGCGTCGCCGGCCAGGCGAGGCGTACCCGGGTGGGGCCGTCCGGGACGGCGGTGGGCGCGCGGCCAGTGCCCGGCCAGGAGATCCCGCTCGCCACCGGCCCGTACGGCTCGCCGATCCCGAGGCCGGCGAGCGCGTCGGCGAAGCCGCGGGCGATCAGCACCTCGCCGTCCGGCGTGGGGTGCGAGCCGTCCCAGGCGTGCACGAACGGGTTCCAGCCCTCGTCGGTGCGGGCGACCAGGACCCGTGAGGCGGCCGTCGACCAGCTCGGCGCGGTGGCGTCGAGGAGCTTGTTGAACTCCGGCGCTCCGGGCAGGTTGAACTCGTTGGTCGAGAAGTCGGCCCTGGTCAGGACGTGGCCGACGATGAAGGTGATGTCGGGGTTCGCGGCGCGGGCGGTGTCGATCACCCGGCGCAGCACCGCGATGGTGTCCGGCGGGTTCGTGTAGTAGCTCAGGTCGTTGGCGCCGGCGGCGAACAGGATGACGTCCGCGGGGATCCGGCGCAGCACGTCGCCCAGGTCGAGCTGGTCCTTGATCGAGATTCCCCAGCGGGCATGGTGCTCCCGGTCGAAGTCCGGGTCGGGATAGTCCAGGGAGCCGCCGACGTCGGCGACGTTGTCCCACAGGTCCGCACGGTCGCCGACGAAGTCGACCCGCCCGGGCGCCGTGCGTTCCAGGTGCTTGGCCAGCCGGTAGCGCCAGGTGTAGTCGCCGGCCGACTCGTGGGTGATCGAGTCGCCCACGATCATGATCCGGACGGGTGGCGGGGCGCTCGTGGCCGGCGGGTCCACGGCGGCGCCGACACCCTCGGCGCCCCCGCCGCAGGCCACGGCCAACAGCAACAGCCCGCCGACGAGCAGCCGCGCCAACGGCCGCCCGGCGGCGCGCGGCCGGGCCAGGCGGCGCCCAGCTGGCCAGACCCCGCGCTCGGCGACCCTGGTCGCGCGCCTGCCGGTGAGCATCCCCCGGCTGTCCACTGCCCGGAAGCTAGAACACGAGCGCGCCGGCCAGCCAGGCGAGGGCGGCCGCGACGCCCGCGACGATCTCGATCAGCAGCCCGATGCCGAAGGCGAGCAGCGCCGCCCAGGTCGACCCCCAGGCCGCCCGCCAGTCGCCCTTGAGCCGCACGACCTCGGCCAGGTAGATCCCGAGCACCCCGCCGACGACCAGCCCGACGACCGGGATCAGGAAGAACCCGGCGATCGCGCCGATCACGCCGACCAGCAGGGTGGTCCACGGCGCGCCGCGGTTCGCCGTCGCCCGCGCCGGCAGCACGTACTTCGCCACCATGCCCAGCACGACGAGGGCGGCCATCACCGCGAAGACGGCCCAGCGCGCCCCGCCGCCGTCGGCGATCGTCCACCACAGGCCAGCGGCCAGCACCAGGATGAGCCCCGGCAGGACCGGGAGCACGGTCCCCACGATCCCCACGGCCAGCACCAGGCCGACCAGCAGGTGCATCTCGAAACTGATCGCCCACCTCCAGGCGGACCGGACCACGGGACCCGCGGCCACGCTATCGGTCGGTGCCCCGGCTTGGGGATCCGGGGGCTGCCATGCCGGCCGCGCGCGGGTTCCCGCACCGGCGGCCAGCGGGCGCGCACCGGCCGCGCGGCGCCATGAGCCCAGCCGCGCCACCCCGGCCGCGCCACCC
>JADGHD010000385.1 GCA_019689615.1 Frankia sp.
GTACAGCTCACGGCCGCAGTCGAGCGGCACCGGCCGCGACAGCTCGAGGTAGTGCGTCTCGACGCTGCCGACGGAGCCAGGGACGCCCGCCCGCGCCGCGGCCGACGCCGATGGTGCCGGCCCCGACGGAGCCGGCACCGGCGACGCGGCCGCGGACGGCGGCCCGATGGGCAGGGCTGACGTGGTGGAGGAAGTGGTCAAGGGTGGCCGATGGCGGTCGGGGACGATCAGGCGACCTCGACCGTGACGTTGGTCGGGTTGGTCAGCGCGTCGAACACGGCGGAACGCTTCTGGGACTGGGCGACCAGCGCGGCGATCTCCTTCTCGGATGCGTCCGCGTCGATGGAGAAGGTCACCTTGATGTCGCTGTAGCCGTTGCGGACGTCGCTGTCGACGCCGAGGATGCCGCGGATGTCGTGCTTGCCCTCGACGGTCGCCTCGACGGAGCGCAGCTGGATGCCGCGGTTCTGGGCGACGGAGGCCACACCGGCGGTCAGGCAGCTCGCCAGGCCGACGAGCAGGTACTCGATCGGGGTGATGCCGTTGTCCTCGGCCGCGAAGACCTCGGGGTGGTCGGCGTCGAAGACCCACTCCTTCTTGTGGTTCTGCTCGGTGGCGAGGCCACGGAAGCCCTGGATGGTCGTCCGGCTGTGCACGCCGTTCTGCCACTTGGAGCTCGCCCGCCAGGTGAACTGCGCTGCCTCCGGCGCGTTTTTCAGCGCCTCACGCGCATCCAGCAGCGCCTGGACGTTCACGCCGTTATCAACGGTGGTGGTCATGCTGGGTGACGCCCCTCTCGCTTCCCCAGATTCCTCACGAGGATGCTCGACAATACACTGTCCGGACGGACAGGACCAACGTGTACCAGCCAAAAGGGGGGCCGAGCTATCGAACGCGCGACCACGGTCGTCATCGGCGCAGGGCACGCGGGGCTCGCCGCGAGCCACTTCCTGAGCGGCCGATCGATCGATCACCTCGTGCTCGAGCGCGGCGAGGTGGCCAACTCCTGGCGGTACGAGCGCTGGGACTCCCTGCGGCTGCTCACCCCGAACTGGCAGAGCCGCCTGCCGGGCTACCAGTACTCCGGCCCGGACCCTGACGGCTACATGACAATGCCGGAGGTCGTCGAGTTCATCGAGCGGTTCGCCGAGATCTCGCGCGCCCCGGTCCGCACGGGCACGGCCGTCACCTCGCTCGAGCGCACCACGGACGGCTACCGCGTGGTGACGGACCATGGCGAGATCGACTGCCGGACCGTCGTCATCGCCAGCGGCGCGTGCAACCTGCCGAGCGTCCCGCAGGTCGCCGAGGCCCTGCCCCCCGAGATCGAGCAGGTGACGCCGTTCGGCTACCGCGGCCCCGACCAGCTCCCCGACGGCGGCGTGCTGGTGGTCGGCGCCTCGGCGACCGGCGTGCAGCTCGCGGCCGAGCTGGCGCGCTCGGGCCGGCCGGTGACGCTGTCGGTGGGCGAGCACGTGCGGATGCCGCGCCTGTACCGCGGCCGCGACGTGCTGTGGTGGATGGACGCCTGCGGCGTGTGGGACGAGCGCTACGACCAGATCGAGGACCTCACCCGGGCCCGTAAGCTGCCGTCGCCGCAGCTGGTCGGGACGCCCGAGCGCAGCACCCTCGACCTGACCACACTCGCCGCGATGGGCGTCGAGCTGGTCGGCCGGCTCGCGACGGTCCGCGACGGCCGGGCGCTGTTCTCCGGTGGCCTGCGCAACGTGCTCTCCCTGGCCGACCTGAAGCTGGGGCGCCTGTTGGACACCTTCGACGAGTGGGCGCGGGAGAACGGGCGCGACGCGGAGGTCGGCCCGCCCGAGCGGTTCGAGCCGACGCCCACGCCCGCCTCGGCGCGGCTGCAGCTGGACCTGCGCAGCGGCGAGATCCGCACGATCGTGTGGGCGACGGGCTTTCACCCCGACTACCGCTGGCTGCACGTGCCCGTCCTCGACCCGAAGGGCAACCTGCGGCACGACGGCGGTGTGGTGGACAGCCCCGGGATGTACGCGCTGGGCCTGCCGGTGCTGCGCCGGCGCCGGTCCACCTTCATCCACGGCATCGAGAACGACGCCCGCGAGGTGATCGACCATCTCGCGGGTTACCTGGCAGGCGGCTCCAGCTAGCCGGGGGTCGCACGCGGTGGCGCGCCGCGGGACGTCCGTCCGGTCCGGCGCGCCACCACCTCCGCGAGCCATCCGGCCGGCGGGCACGAGCCACCCGGCTGGCGGGCACGAGCCACCCGGCTGGCGGGAGGTCAGCCGAGCAGCGCCTCGAGGTCGGGGCGGATCTGGTCCGCGGTCACCGGGGGCTCGTAGCGGCGGATCACCTTGCCGTCCTGGTCGGCGAGGAACTTCGTGAAGTTCCACTTGACCTCGTCGGTCCCGATCCGGTCCGGGAACGTCTTGGCGATGAAGTCGTAGAGGAAGCCGTGGTCGGGGCCGAAGTCGCCGGGGGCCTCGGAGCGCAGGTAGGTGTACAGCGGGTGGGCGCTCGGCCCGTTGACGTCAATCTTGCTGAACACCGGGAACGTGACGTCGTACGTCGTCCGGCAGAACTCCTGGATCTCCTCGTCGGTGCCGGGCTCCTGCTCCAGGAACTGGTTGCAGGGAAAGCCGAGGATCTCCAGCCCTCGCGGCTGCAGCTCCCGGTAGAGCGCCTGCAGGCCCTCGTACTGCGGGGTCAGCCCGCACTTGCTGGCGACGTTGACGATCAGCAGGACCTTGCCGGCGTAGTCGCCGAGCGAGCGCTCACTGCGGTCGGCGGTGGTGACGGTGAAGTCATGGACGGACATGCAGCGTGACTCCGGCGTGAGGAGGAGGAGGCGGGCAACGGACGTCGATGGTGCTGGTCGGGCGGGCCGACGGGCAGCGGGCCATGGGGCCGCCGCCCACTGCCCCGACCGACCGCCGTACCGGGGTAACCGGCACGGGCCTCACGGTATGCCCTTTCCAAACGGGCTGATGCCGGACGGGCGCCCTCCCGCGGGCCGCGATCAGCCGACGGTGGCCGCGCGCAGCTCCGCCAGCAGGGAGCGGTCCATGTCGTAGGGGGTGTAGAGGGTGATGCGGTCGTAGTACTTGCCGGCCTTCGCGGCGAGCTTCGGCCCGGCCTCGGCCGGCGTGCCGACCACCGAGAACTCGTGCAGCATCTCGTCGGTGATGACGTCGGCCATGTCGTCCCAGCGGCCCTGCTTGGACAGCGCGTTCAGCTCGTCCTGCGCGTCGCCCCAGCCGTGCAGCTCCAGCACCGGGCGGTAGGCGGGGGTGGAGCCGTAGAAGGCCATCCGCGCCTTCGTCCCCCGGATTGCGGCCGCCATCTCCTCCTCGGTGCGCCCCACGGTGACGAAGGCCGGGCCGGCGATGACGAGGCCGTCGAGGCCCGTCCTGCCCGCCTTCTCCCGGCCGCGGCGCAGCGCCGGCAGGGTGACCTCCTCCAGGTAGCGGTTGGTGGTGAACGGGTGGACGAACAGCCCGTCCGCGACCTCGCCGACGACCTCGGTCATCTTCTCCCCGACGGCCGCGATGTAGACCGGCGGCGGGCCGTACTCGTGGGCCTCGGGGGTGAAGAACGGCGTCATCAGCGTGTGGGTGTAGAAGTCGCCGCGGAAGTTGAGCTTCGCGCCCTCGTGCCAGGTCGCCCAGATCGCCCGCAGCGCCAGGACCAGCTCGCGCATCCGGGCCGCCGGCTGCGACCACGGCATCGAGAAGCGCCGCTCGATGTGCGGCTTGATCTGCGAGCCCAGGCCCAGGACGAACCGGCCCTGGCTGTAGCGGGCCAGGTCGTAGCCCGCACTGGCCAGCGTCATGGGTGAGCGGGCGAACGCGACCGCGATCGCCGTGCCGACGGTGACCGTCGTGGTCGCCGTCGCCGCCTGCAGGGACTGCAGGAACGGCTCGTTCCTGGTCTCGGAGACCCACGCCCCCGCGTAGCCCTCCGCCTCGGCCGCCGCAGCCTCCGCCTGGGTCGCCGCGATGTCGTCAGACAGCGTCGCGTCGATCTTCATCGAGTCTCCTCCGCGCACGGGCCAACGAACACCGCCGCGTCGTCGGCCTACGGATGATGGGCGGCGTCGGGTCGATCCTCGCTGCCCGAATGGGACGCACGCCACTGGCACCGGCGCACGTCACAGTCCAGCCACGGCCGGTCAGGGGCGCCGCCCGGGCAGTCCGGGAGACCCGGGAGATCCCGATTTGGCAGGAACGCAGGCGCGCGTGAGGAACCGCCGAGGCTGATTACTTAACGTAATCAATCTCTCGCCCGCGGTTATGGTCCGTCCGACATGCAGTCAACGGGCCTGCGGGGTTGCTGTCCAGGGTCCTCAGGCCCGGGACGAAGGGACGAGCTTAGCGGTGGTTCTCAGCCCCTCCGACGGGTCGAGCGGCCCGTGCACGCGGACCAGTCAGCCCGCCGGGCGGCATCGCCGTCCGGCCCCGACAGCGGCGCCGTCGCCGCAACCGACAGGACTGCGTTGGTGGCGACGGCAGCCACCAGTGACCGGGACTCCAGCCGAGGGGAGGGTGGCAGCCACGACGACGGGGCCGACGCCAGCTCCAACGGCGCCGGCCGCGCGGCCGGCGGCCCTGGCCGCGGCCGCCGAAGGAGAGGCGACGGCGGGGCAGGCAGTCCCGGCTACCACCGGCGGTGCCCGGCCGCCACTGCCACCACCGGCCGGCCCGACGGCCGACGTGCTGGCCTCGGGGCCGGGCGAGCCTGACCAGCCGGGGGCGGGGCGGACCAGGCGGCGCGTGCAGATGGTCGCGGCGGTGCTCGCCGCTCTGCTGCTGCCGTCGGCCGGGGCGCTGGCGGCCGTCGGGGCCACCGCGGGCGACCGCCAGCCGCTCGCCGCGCGCCAGACCGCCGTGGTGGAGGACAACGCGGTCGGCACCGGGCGCAACCAGGTCTCCTACACCGGTGGCGCCTGGATCGTGTGCGGCGGCTGCATCCCGCCGACCGGGAACAACTTCTTCCGTTACTCGCTGACGGCCGGTGCCACGGCCACCGTCCGGTTCACCGGCACCCAGGTGCGCCTGCACGGCGTGCGGGAGGCCGCCGGCGGGATCGCGGCCATCCGCGTCGACGGGACCACGGTGACCACGGTCGACACCTACGCGCCATCCTCCCAGGCGACGGTCATCTTCGACTCCGGCGAGCTCGACTACGGGACCCACACGCTGGA
>JADGHD010000008.1 GCA_019689615.1 Frankia sp.
GCGGTGGACATGGCCGAGCTGCTCGCGACGACGCCGCCGCGCCCGCGCGAGCCCCGGCCCGGCTCCGACCAGCTGTTCATGTACACCGGCGGCACCACCGGCCGGCCAAAGGGCGTGATCTGGCAGCACACCGCGCTGCTCAACTGCCTGACCGTGCCGGTGTTCGGCCCGCTCGGCCGGACCACGCTGCCGGCGGGCCTCGAGGAGGCCGTCGAGATCGCCATCGAGGCCAACGCCAGGGGGACCGCGCCGGCGACCCTGCCGGTCGCGCCGCTGATGCACGCGACCGGGCTGTTCAACACGATGGGCGCGCTCCTGGTTGGCGGCCGGGCGATCTTACTGCGGCCCGGCCGGCTGGACCCGCGGCACGTCTGGGAGACCGTCGCCGCCCAGCGGGCCGGGATGCTCATCGTCGCCGGCAACGCGATGACCCAGCCGCTGGTCGACGAGCTCATCGCCGCCGAGCAGGCCGGCCGGCCGTACGACCTGAGCTCGCTGCGCTCGGTGCTCAGCTCCGGCACCGTGCTCAGCGACCGGCTCAAGCGCGCGCTGCACGAGCGCGCCAACGTCACGATCCGGGACGCGATCGCCTCCAGCGAGGGCGGCCCGTTCGCGTTCGCCCTCACCACCGGCGTGGACGACCTGCCGTCCCGGTTCTTCCTGGTGCCCGGCGGCAAGGTGATCGGCGAGGACGACCGGGAGGTCGAGCCCGGCAGCGGGCGCACCGGGGTGCTCGCCTACTCCGGCCCGATGCCGCTGGGCTACTACAAGGACAGCGCCAGGACGTCGACCACCTACCGGGTGATCGACGGCGTCCGCTACGCCATCCCCGGGGACCTGGCCCTGCTGGATGCCGACGGCTCGGTGCGCTTCCTCGGCCGCGGCTCCGGCGTGATCAACACCGGCGGGGAGAAGGTCCACCCGCAGGAGGTGGAGAACGCCCTGCTGCGCCACCCGAAGGTGACCGACTGCGTGGTCGTCGGCGTCCCGGACGAGACCTGGGGCGAGCGGGTCGCGGCCGTCGTCGCGGTCACCGACCCGGCGGGGGTCACCGAGGAGGAGCTGCGCGACCAGGTCCGCGCCACCCTCGCCGGATACAAGGTCCCGCGGCACATCGTGCTGGTGGACCGGCTGCCCCGGACGCCGACCGGCAAGATCGAGATGGCCTGGGCGCGCTCGGTCGCCGCCGACGCCGCGGTCGCCGACCGCGGCTAGCCACCCGGCTGACCTGCCGCTGCCCGGCCCGCGTGCGCTCGCGCCGGGTGGTCGATCTGTTGTGCCCGCGCGTCCGGCCGGCCGAGCATGGTCCCCAGTACCTGACGGGGTGTCAGACGAGGAGTCGCCCCGCGGGGGAGCGGACGGGAGGCGGGGTGCATGGGTGGCCCACTCGACGGGGTGCGGGTCGTGGAGCTGGGAGTCGCGGTGGCCGGGCCGGCCTGCGCTGCGATCCTGGCCGACTGGGGAGCCGAGGTCGTCAAGGTCGAGCCGCCGACGGGCGACCCACACCGCGGCAACATCCTGAGCGCCCTGTTCGAGCTGGACAACCGCGGCAAGCGCGGGGTCTGCCTCGACCTGCGCCACGAGAGCGCACGCGAGATGCTCTTACGCCTGCTGGCCGACGCCGACGTGCTGGTCACGAACTACCGGCTGGCGGGCCTCGCCCGGCTGGGCCTGGACTACGAGACGCTGTCCGCGAGGTTCCCGAAGCTGGTCTACGCGGCCATCACCGGCTACGGCACCGAGGGCGACGGCGCGGACAAGCCCGGCTACGACATCGGCGCCTACTGGTCGCGCGCCGGGGTGGCGCTGTCGGTCACCCAGGAGGGCACCCCGCCGCCGGTGCCCCGGCCGGGCATGGGCGACCACCCGACGGCGATGGCGCTGGCGGCCGGGGTCTGCGCGGCGCTGGTCGAGCAGCGCCGGACCG
This sequence comes from Frankia sp., assembly GCA_019689615.1. Taxonomy (GTDB): domain Bacteria; phylum Actinomycetota; class Actinomycetes; order Frankiales; family Frankiaceae; genus Pseudofrankia. Next base: position 1,928 of record JADGHD010000008.1, read on the forward strand.
GCCGCGGCCAGTTCGTCACCACGTCGCTGCTGCGCACCGGCGCCTACACGATCAGCTGCGACCTGATCAGCCGAGCCCGTGGGCAGATGGCGACGCCCGGGCTGCGCCGGATGATGTACAACCCGATCCTGGCCGTCTACCGGGCCGGCGACGGCCGCTGGTTCTGGCTGCTCGGCCTGCAGCCCACCCGGCACTGGCCGAACGTCGCCCGCGCCGTCGGCCGGCCCGAGCTGATCGACGACCCGCGGTTCGCGACGATGGCCGACCTGATGGCCAACCGCGAGGACCTCGTCGCGATCCTCGACGAGGTCCTCGCCACCCAGCCGCTGGGCCACTGGGCGGCCCGGTTCGCCGAGCACGACGTCTGGTGGGACCCGCTGCTGTCGTTCGACGAGGTGCTCACCGACCCGCTGGTGCGCGCCGCCGGCGTCCTGCGCCCGGCGGCCGGCGCCGAGGCCGGCGCGGACGCCGCCGGCGGGGGCGGCGAGGAGGCCCCGCTGACCGTCGCCACCCCGGTCGACTTCTCCGGCCAGCGGGTCGGCCCAGCGCCCCGGGCGCCGGAGATGGGCGAGCACACCGAGCAGGTCCTGCTCGACCTCGGGCTCGACTGGCCGGACATCCTCGCGCTGAAGGAGGCCGGGGCCATTCCGTGACCCGCCGGGCCGGCGGGGTGTGAGCTGGTCCGCTCTGGATCGCGGGCCGTACCCGGGTCACGATGGCCCGGTGGACGAGGCGATCCTGGGCGAACTGGTCGGCGCGCTGCCGCCGGGCGTGGTGGCGACCGCGCCGGAGCTGTTGGACAAGTACCGGCGCGACCGGGCCGCCGACCCGAACGCCGGGATGCCGGTGGCGGCGGTGCGGGCCGAGTCGACCGAGCACGTCCAGACCACGCTGCGCTGGGCCTCTCGGCACCGGGTGCCGGTGGTGCCGCGCGGTGCCGGTACCGGGCTGTCCGGCGGGTCGACGGCGGTTGACGGCGGGATAGTGCTGTCGACGGAGCGGATGCGCGACATCCGGGTCGACCCGGCCGCCCGGGTCGCGGTCGCGCAGCCGGGCGCGCTCAACGCCGAGGTCAAGGCGGCGGCCGCGAAGCACGGGCTGTGGTACCCGCCGGACCCGTCGTCGTTCGAGATCTGCTCGATCGGCGGGAACGTGGCCACCAACGCCGGCGGCCTGTGCTGCGTGAAGTACGGGGTGACCACGGACTACGTGCTCGGCCTCGAGGTCGTGCTGGCCGACGGCACGGCGGTACGCCTCGGCGGGCCGCGGCTGAAGGACGTCGCCGGCCTGTCGCTGACCAAGCTGTTCGTCGGCAGCGAGGGCACGCTCGGCGTGGTCACCGAGGCGACGCTGCGGCTGATCCCGGCCCAGCCGCCGACCAGCACGCTCGTGGCCAGCTTCCCGACGACCACAGCGGCGGCCGACGCGGTCCTGGCCATCACCTCGACGCTGCGCCCGGCGATGTTGGAGCTGATGGACCGGACCTCCATCAACGCGGTCGAGGACCTGCTCCGGATGGGCCTGGACCGCTCGACGGCCGCGCTGCTGGTCGCCCGCGGCGACGGCCAGGGCAGCGCGGGCGCCGCGGAGCTCGCCGCGATGGAGGCCGCCTGCGAGGCCGCCGGGGCGAGCGAGGTGGTCTCGACCGACGACCCGGACGAGGGCGAGGCGTTCGTCGTCGCCCGGCGCAGCGTGATCCCCGCGGTGGAGCGGCTGGGCACGGTGCTGATGGAGGACGTCGGCGTGCCGCTGCCCCGGCTGCCGGAGCTGTGCGCCGGCGTCGAGGAGATCGCCGCCACCCGCGACATCCGGATCGCGCTGGTCGCGCACGCGGGCGACGGCAACACCCACCCGCTGATCGTGGTCGACCCCACCGACCCCGACCAGGCACGCCGCGGCCAGCTCGCCTTCGGCGACGTGATGGAGCTGGCGATCCGCCTGGACGGCACGATCACCGGCGAGCACGGGGTCGGCCGGCTCAAGCGCCCGTGGCTGGCCGACCAGCTCGGCCAGGACGTCCTCGACCTCTCCCTGCGGATCAAGAAGGCCCTCGACCCGCTCGGCATCCTCAACCCCGGCGCCCTGCTGCCGACGCCGGCCAGCGCGTAGCCCCCGCCAGCGGCCATCGACGACGCCGGCGGGCAGGCGCGAGCGGCGCGGCCGCCGGCGTCGGGCCCGCCGCTCGCGGACGCGCCCGAGCAGGTGACCGCCGCGGACGCCGGCACGCTCTGCGCCGGCACGCTCTGCGCCGGCACGCCCTGGCAGGCGCTGGCGGACACCGCGTCGCCGTCAGCGGCTCACCGGCCGCGGAACTCGCCGTTCTCGGCGCCGTCGAGGAAGGCGACCCACTCCGCGGCGGAGAACGCCAGGACCGGGCCGCCCGAGGTGGGGCGGTCGCGCACGAAGACGCCGCCAGCGGCGGGTCCGGTGGTGACCTGCGCGACCTCGACGCAGCGGCCGCTGAGGCCGTCGGTGAAGCTCGAGCGCTCCCAGACCAGCCGGTCGGCGTGTTCGGCGTAGGCCGGCCGGACGGTGCTGTGCCGGCAGGCGCGCGGCGGCGGGCCGGCGCTGACGCTGCTGGACGTGTGGGCCATGGTCGGCTTCCTCCTGGTGGACGATCGCACCGCGAGGGCGGACGTTTGCCTCCTAGCAAAAGAGATCACAGCACACGCCGAGGAAGCCTGACAAGAAGCAAATCGTGACCGTGGCCGACGGCCTTGGCACGGGGGAGGCCGGCCCGGTTCGCGCACCGTCAGGGGTCACGAACGCGGTTGCCTGCGCCCGCCCGCCGGCTGCCGCGCGTGGCGAACGGGCCTGGCTGGCGGCCGCGAGGAGCCACGGGGCCACACCACGCCCTAGACCACGCGGGTGGCCCGGCCCTGCCAGTGGGCTTCCTGGAGGCGACGCTTGTAGAGCTTGCCGTTGTCGTCGCGGGGGAGGGAGGGGCTCGTCTCCCAGGTCCGCGGGCACTTGTAGCCGGCGAGCGCCTCGCGGCAGTGCGCCCGCAGGGCGGCGAACAGCTCCTCGTCGTTGGCCGGCGCGCCGGGCGCCGGCTCGATGACCGCGTGCACCGACTGGCCGAACTCGTCGTCGGGCACCCCGAAGACCGCCGCGTCGGCGACGTAGGGGTGCTCCAGCAGCCGGTCCTCGATCTCGCGTGGGTAGATGTTCACCCCGCCGGACACGATCGTGAACGCCGACCGGTCGGTGAGGTAGAGGTAGCCGTCCTCGTCGACGTAGCCGATGTCGCCCATCGTCACCCAGCCCTGCTGGCTGGTCACCGACGCGCGCCTGTCCGGGTCGCCGTGGTACTCGAACGTGCTGTCGGTCTCGAAGTAGATGTGCCCCGCCTCGCCGGGCCCGAGCTCGCGGCCGTCGTCGTCGAGCACGTGCACGGGGCGGGACGGGCGGCCGACCGAGCCCGGGTGGGCGAGCCACTCGTGCGGGCCGATGTCGGCGGTGGCGACGGCCTCGGTGCCGCTGTACGACTCGTACAGCACCGGGCCCCACCACTGCATCATCCGCCGCTTGATGTGGACCGGGCAGGGCGCCGCGGTGTGCAGGGCGATCCGCAGGCTGGACACGTCGGCGGCGGTGCGGACCTCGTCGGGCAGCCGAAGCAGCCGGACGAACATCGTCGGGACGAGGCCCGCGTACGTCACCCGCTCCCGGCTGATCATGTCGAGCAGGGTGGCCGGGTCGAACCGCTCCAGCATCGTGACCGTGGCGCCGATCCGCAGCCCGGTCATCGCGACGACCAGGCCGTAGGCGTGGTAGAGCGGCGTGGTCACGCCGATCACGTCGCGGCCGCTGAGGCCGAACCGGGCACGGAAGTGGTACGTCGCCAGCCGGTGCACCTCGGACGGGCCGTCGCTGATCGGCCGGCGGATGCCCTTCGGCCGCCCGGTGGTCCCGGACGAGTAGATCATCTCCATGCCCTCGGCCGGGCCGAGGTCGCGCGGTGTCGCGCTGGCCAGCAGCTCCTCGTACGGGGTGAACCCCTCGATCGGGCCACCGACCGACACCAGCCGGGCCGGCCGCGCCTTGCCGCCGAGAGCGCCCAGGGCTGCCTCGGCCAGGTCGGCCGAGGCGATGAGCACCGAGGCGGCGCTGTCGGCGAGGATGTAGCGTACCTCGGCGGCGGTCAGGTGCCAGTTGACCGGGACGAGGTAGAGCCCGGCCAGCGAGGTCGCGAGCGCCGCCTCGATGAACTCGACCCGGTTCTCCAGCAGCACGGCGACGACGTCGCCCGGGCGCGCGCCGCCGTCGCGCAGCGCAGCGCCGAGCCGGCCGGCCCGGTCGGCGAGCTCGCCGAAGGTCCAGCTACGGCGCCTGCCTGAGGCGCTATCAGGACCTGGGCCGCCGCTGCCGTAGACGACCAGAGCGGTCCTGTCCGGTTGGCGGCTGGCCCAGTCGAGGAAGCGGGTGGGCTGGTCGGCCGGCGCCTGGCCAGCGGCGTTCGGTGGCGTGTGCGGCCCCGCGGGTGCATTGTTCCCCTCCGGGAACGGCACCGTCGCTGGGCCGCCCGGTCGTAGGGTGCCTGGCTCGTCGGCCCTGCCCGGCATGTTCACCCTGCCCCCAGCCTCCGGGGCGCGCGAGCGCCGGTCGGATTTGTTGACATCTAACATATTAGTCCCTATACCTGACCTCACTTCAGGTTCAAGTCACGCGGCAGGTTGGCCAACAGGGGGCCGGGTCGGGCCGAGAGGGGCGCCGGTGGACTTCGTCAACGACGTGGTGTGGCCCGGGATCGTCTCCGGGTCGCTGTTCGCCTTGGTCGCGCTCGGGATCAACATGACCGAGCGAGTGACCAAGATCGTGAACTTCGCGCACGCCCAGTTCATCTACTGGGCGCCGCTGGGGACGCTGCTGCTGGCCAAGCAGTTCGGCCTGCCGGTGGCGCTCTCGTTCGTCCTGGCGACGCTGGGTGTCCTCATCGTGTCGCTGGTCGAGGAGCGGATCGCGATCCGGCCGTTCCTGCGGCGCGGGTCGGCGCTGCCCTGGATCCTGTCGACGCTGGCCGTCGGCACCCTGCTGGAGCGCGCCGCCTACTACCAGTTCGCCGGTGAGCCGCAGGCGTTCACCTACAACTTCGGCCAGGGCCCCATCGACGTCCTCGGCGTGCGCACCACCGCAGCCGAGATCACCATCGTGGTGGTCGCACTGCTGCTGGTCGGGCTGGTCACCCTGCTGTGGCGGGCCACGCTGCTGGGCCGGCGGCTGAACGCCGTCGCCGAGGACCTCGACGGCGCCACCTCGGTCGGGATCTCGGCCGCGCGTGCCTCCCAGCTGGTGATGGTCGGCTCGGCGCTGGTCGCCGCGATCACCGGGTTCGTGGCCGCGCCGTCGCTGCAGGTCGGGCCGGCGCTCGGGCTCTCGCTGCTGTTCAACGGCTTCGTCGCGGCGGCGCTCGGCGGGATGGGCAGCCTGCCCGGCAGCCTCGTCGGCGGGATCGCGCTCGGCCTGCTGCTGCAGCTGGCCAACGCGCACCTCGGCACCATCGCGATCAACATGGTCCTGTTCGGCACGCTCCTGCTGGTCTACCTGGTGCGCCCGCAGGGCCTGTTCGGCGATCGAGCCCTGCGGAGCGTGTGATGGCGCAGCCGATTCCCAGTCAGCTCACCGCCGCCTCGCTGGCCGCGAACGCCACGAGGCTCGTCAGGACCGGCCGGGAGCGCGCCGGGCGGGCGTGGGCCGCGGCGGTGCCGGACGGCTCCCCGCAGGCCCGGGTGCTCGGCACCGGCTGGGGGGTCATCGCCCGGCCGTACGTGCACGTGCTGCTGCTGGCCGGGCTGGCCGTCGTGCTCGCCGCCTCGTTCGGGTTCGACAGCTACCGCGGCGCGATCGTGCTCACCCTGGTGATGTACGCGATCGCCGCACTGGGGCTGGACATCCCGGTCGGCTTCTCCGGCGTGCTGTCCATCGGCCATGGCGCGGCGTTCGCGGTCGGCATGTACACCGCGGCGATCGCGTCGGGCACCCACACGCTGCCCATCTGGCTGGCACTGCCGATCGCGTTCGCGGTGGGCGCGGCCATCGGCCTGCTCATGGCGATCCCCGCCGGCCGGCTCGGCGGGCTCGGGCTCGCGGTCGTCTCCCTCGGGTTCGTCCTGGTGCTGGCCGACGTCGTGCGCTGGTGGGACTCGCTCACCGGCGGCGTCAACGGCATCCCGGCGATCATGTCGCGCTGGAGCTTCGAGCGCTCCGGCGCCATCCTCGACCAGGCCGAGCTGCTCTACGTCACGGTCGCCGTGTTCGTGCTCGCCTACCTGGCGCACTGGTACTTCCGGTCGGCCAGCGTTGGCCGCAGCGCGGTCGCGGCGAAGTGCGACCCGATCGGCGCCGGCGCGCTGGGCATCTCGCCCTACCGCACCCGCCTGTACACGTTCACGCTCGGTTCCGGGATCGGCGCCATCGCCGGCGGGATCAACGGCTACGTGGTCAGCTACGTCAGCCCCGCGAGCATCACCGTCGACCTGTCGTTCCTGTTCCTGGTGATGGTCGTGCTCGGCGGGGCCGGCAGCCGGATCGGCTCGGTGCTCGGCGCGATCGTCATCGGCGGCCTGCCCATCTGGCTGTCCGAGCACCCGACGCTCAACGTCATCCTCTACGCGGCGATGCTGCTGCTGGTCGTCCGGTTCCGGCCGTCCGGCATCATCGCCAGGCGGGCCACCGCCGTCCGGCTCGCCCGCCCGCCGGCCGTGCCCAACCAGCCGACCGGCCAGGCGGACGCGCCGGCGAAGGCGGCCGAGCCGGTGATCCGCGCCGAGAACGTCAGCAAGCAGTTCGGCGGTCTGGTCGCCGTCGACGGGGTGTCGCTGACCGCGCGGCCCGGCGAGGTGATCGCGATCGTCGGGCCGAACGGCTCCGGCAAGACGACGCTGCTGAACCTGCTGTCCGGGCTCTACCCGATCGACGGCGGCACGCTCGAGGTCGCCGGCACCCGGGTCGACCGGCTCAGCCGGCGCCGCCTGCCGAGGCTGGCCGTCGCCCGCACCTTCCAGACGCCGAAGATCTTCCCCGACCTCTCCGTCGCCGAGCACCTGCACCTGGCGGCCCGCCGGCCGGTGCACCACCGCGCCCCGGCCGAGCGGGAGGCGTTCGAGCGGATCGCGTTCTCCCTGCTCGACGCGACCAGCCTGCCGGTCGACCGGGTGCAGAGCGCCGCCGACCTCAGCCACGGCCAGCTGCGCTTCCTGGAGATCGCGGTCGCGGTGAGCCGGGCGCCGCGGGCGCTGCTGCTCGACGAGCCGGCGACCGGGCTCGGCCCGAGCGAGATCGAGCTGCTCAGCGACACCGTCCGCCGGGTCGCGGCGCTCGGGTGCGCCGTGCTGCTGGTCGAGCACCACCTGGAGCTGGTGCACGCGGTCGCCGACCGGGCGGTCGTGCTGCACCTCGGCGAGGTGCTCTGGGCCGGCCCGCCGGCCGAGATCGGCTCGTCCGACCGGGTCCGCGACGCCTACCTGGGGGTTGGGGTATGAGCACCGCCGCTGGCACCGGCCCGGCCGCCGCCGCCGCGTCCACCACGCCGACGCCGCTGCTGCGGGTGTCGGAGCTGCGGGTCGACTACCGCGGGGTGGTCGCGGTCGACGGCGTGAGCCTGGAGGTGCCCGAGGGGCAGTGCGTCGCCGTGATCGGGGCGAACGGCGCGGGCAAGACGTCGCTGCTGCGGGCCATCGGCGGGTTCGTCGCGGCCGGCGCCGGCTCGCGCGTCGAGCTCGCCGGCAACGACCTCACCCGGGTCCCGGCCCACCGCCGGGTGCAGGCCGGCCTGGGCAGCGTGCTGGAGAACCGGCACCTGTTCCCGCACATGAGCGTGCGGGACAACCTGGAGCTCGGCGCCGCCGCGGCCCCCGGGCGCTCCGGCCGCGGCCTGCGCCGGGCTCTCGAGCTGCTGCCCGAGCTGGAGGGCCTGATGGACCGCAAGGCCGCCACGTTGTCCGGCGGCCAGCAGCAGTTCGTCGCGATCGGCCGTGCGATGGCCACCGAGCCCCGGGTGCTGCTGCTCGACGAGCCGACGAACGGCCTGGCCCCGCGGCTGGTCGAGCGGGTCATCGAGATCGTCCGCACCCTGCGCGAGACCGGCACCGCTGCGCTGCTCGTCGAGCAGCGCCTCGAGGTCGCCACCGCGATCACCGACCAGGTGCACGTGCTCGCGCACGGACGCGTCGTGCACTCGACCAACGGCGACACCACCAACCTCGCCGAGATCGCGCACGACGCCTACCTGTCGTGAGCCACCCAGCACAAGGCCACCCATCAGCAGAGGAAGGGACAGGGACCACCATGCGTCCACTGCGGTCAAGAGGATCGGGTGCCAGGCGGGCCCGCGCGGCAGCGCTGCTGCTGCCGGCGCTGGTCGCCGGTGCCGCGCTCACCGCCTGCGGCGGGGATGACGAGGAGTCCGGCTCCGCGCCGGCCGGCGGCGGCCTGGACACCCCGCAGACCGTCACCATCGGCTACATCACCGCGCTGTCCGGCCCGGCCGGCCCGGCCTACAAGCCGCTGCAGGACGCAGCCAATGCCGCCATCGAGTACCTCAACAACGGCGGCGCGAAGGCAGAGAACGTCACCTACAAGCTCGAGATCCGCGACAGCGGCGCCGACCCGAACAAGTCGGTGGTGCTCGTCCGCGAGCTCATCGACGCGGGTGCCTCGGTGATCATCGGTGACGTCGCCTCCTCGCCCGGCTTCATCGCCGAGCAGACGGTGCTCAACCGCGAGGAGATCGTCGCGATCACCTCGCAGCCCGCCGACGTCATCTGGAACGACGCCGGCGCCGACCGCGCCTACCCGTGGGCGTTCGGGATCAGCGGCACCGACGCCATGTTCGTGACGCCGAACGTCGAGGCGGCGATCGACATCAGCGAGAGCGACAAGCTCGCGCAGATCTACCTCGACCAGGCCTCCGCGCCCGCCTGGGCCGAGCTGGCCGGCAAGGTGGCCGAGGAGGCCGGCGCCACGGTGGCGACCGCCTCCTTCGCGGCGAACGCCACCGACGTCAAGGCCCAGCTGCGCGACCTGCAGGCCAGCGGTGCCGACACCCTGATGATCTGGGCGTACGGCCAGACGCTGCAGACCGTGCTGAGCAACCTCGACCAGGTCGGCTGGTACCCGAAGGTGGTCGCGCTGCCCGACTCGGCCCGGCCCAGCCTGCTGGAGGCCGTGCCGTCGAAGGTGATGGACAACGTGACCGCCGGTCCGATCACCAGGACCTTCGTCTCCCCGGACGGCTCAGCGCCGACCGGCATCGTCGCCGACTACCTGGCCGCGATGACCAAGATCACCGGCCGTGGCCCGGGCGAGTACGGCCAGGCCGACATCAGCGGCGCCTACACGTTCGACATGTTCGTCGCCTACGACCGGGCGGTGGCCCTGGCCGGCTCGACCGACCCGGCGCAGGTGCGCAAGGCGCTGGAGTCCGGGGAGCCGATCGAGGGCGCGATGGGCGTCCACACCTGGGGCCCTAATGACCGCAGCGGCCTGAAGGCGACCGATTTCACGGTCTTCGACCCGCAGGAGCCCTGCGGCAACGGTACCTGCGCCGCCATCAGGTGATCGGTCAGCCCGTACGCTGTAGCCAGAGCGTGACACCAGGCTGAGCCAGGTGGCGCCGGCCCCGCCCGTACCGTGCGTGCGGGGCCGGCGTCACCGCCCGTCATCGGCCCTCGACCTCACCCCGGACATTGAGCGATCGCACCCACAGCCGCCCCCGGACGATGCGCGAGCGTCCTGCCGGGGAGCGCACCCGCGCCCTGACCACTGCCCGCGGGCCGCTCGTGCTGCCCCAGCCGCCGATCCGCCCCAAGGCCCCGACGGCCGTCGAGATCGCCTCCGACTACCTGCGCGCACTGATCTTTCGGGGGATCCTGCGCTCCGGTGACCGGATCCCGATCGACCAGATTGCGGACGTGCTCGGCATCAGCCGCCAGCCGATCCGCGAGGCCCTGATCACGATGGTGCACGACGACCTGGTGGTCGCCGAGCCGAAGCGGGGCACGTTCGTCAACACGATCGGCCCGGACACGATCCTCGAGCACTTCGACCTGTTCGGCGTGCTCGCCGCCCGCTCGGTGTCCCGGCTGGTCGTCACGGCCGATGACGCCCTCATCGCCCAGATCAAGGAGCTCGCCCGGCGGGCGGACGAGCTCACCGAGCCCGGCGCGCCACTGGTCGACATTGGCGAGGTCAGCCGGGCGCTGCTGGAGTTCCAACGCCTGGTCCACCACGCCCGCGCGACGCCGCGGCTGTCCATGCTGCTGCGCTCGATGCAGCGGTTCGTCCCCGGCGAGGTCTACCTCAGCACGGTCCCGGCCGGGGTGGACGCGGCCCGCCGCTTCCGCAGGGCACTGCTGGAGGCCCTGGACAACCGCGACCCCGACGCCGCGGCCCGCGCGGTCATGGCGCAGATGCGCGAGGGCGGCGTCCGGTTCTGCGAGGAGCTGCACCGCCAGGGCGTCTTCGCCAGCTGACCGCGGGCGGGGCTGTGCTCCGCCCGCTGCTCGCCGCCGCGCCGCGGCTACGGCTTCAGCACGATCTTCACGGCGCCGTTCTGCTTGCGCTGGAAGATCTCGTACGCCCAGGGGGCCTGCTCCAGCGGCAGGGTGTGGGTGGCGAAGCCGTCCACGCCGAGTGGGTCGTCGTCGGTCAGCAACGGCATGATCTCGCCGACCCAGCGGCGCACGTTCGCCTGGCCCATCCGCAGCTGGATCTGCTTGTCGAACAGGGTCATCATCGGCAGCGGGTCGGCCATGCCGCCGTAGACGCCGCTCAACGAGATCGTGCCGCCGCGGCGGACGATGTCGATGGCCGTCCGCAGCGCCCGCAGCTGGTCCACCCCGGTTCGCCGGGCCAGCGGCGCGCCGAGCTCGCTGGGCAGCCGGGACGCGAGCTGGATCATGGCCCGGGCGACCGGCGAGCCGTGCGCCTCCATCCCGACCGCGTCGATGACCGCGTCCGGGCCGCGGCCGTTGGTGATGTCCCGGATGACGTCGCCGAGCCGGCTGCCGTGCTCCCGGACGTCAAGCACCTCGACGCCGCGGGAGCGGGCCCTGGCCAGCCGGGCCGGTACCAGGTCGGTGCCGATCACCCGGTAGCCCTCGTGCACGGCGATCCTGGCCGCCATGTCCCCGATCGGGCCGAGCCCGAGGACGACGACGGTGCCGCCCTTGGGCGGGGCGGCGTAGCGCAGCGCCTGCCAGGCGGTCGGCAGCACGTCCGACAGGTAGACGAAGCGCTCGTCCGGCGGGCCGTCCGGGACCTTGATATGGGTGGCCGCGGCGTGCGGCACCCGCAGATACTGCGCCTGCCCACCGGGGACCTGGCCGTACAGCCGGGAGTAGCCGAACAGCGCCGCGCCCATGCCCTCCTGGCGGACCTGGGTGGTCTCGCACTGCGAGTACAGCCCCTCGTCGCACATGTAGCAGTGGCCGCAGCAGATCTGGAACGGGACCACCACCCGCTGGCCGGCCCGCAGGTCGCCGACGTCGGAGCCGACCTCCTCCACGACCCCCATCGCCTCGTGGCCGAGGATGTCGCCCGGCGTCATGAACGCCGCCAGCGTCTCGTAGAGGTGCAGGTCGGAGCCGCAGATGCAGGTGCTGGTCACCCGGATGACCGCGTCGGTCGGCTCCCGGACGGCCGGGTCGGGCACGTCGTCGACCAGCACCTGCCGTTTGCCCTGCCAGGTCACCGCCCTCATCGGAAGGCTGACCGGATCTTGTCGGTCGCGCGCTCGGCCGCCTGCGCGACCTTGCGGACGGCCGGGTGCTTGGCCTGGCTGACGGCGGCCTTGCGGATCGCCTCCATCGCCCAGCGCTGGTGGGACTCGGCGACCGGCCGCAGGGTCTCGGCCGCCTCGCGCATCGCGACGCGCGCCTGCCCCTCGTCGGCGGCGTCGGCGAGCTCGGCCAGCAGCGCGACGTTGGCCACGCACTGGTTGGCGGCGCACAGGAAGGTCTGCAGGCCGGCCTGCTCCAGGCTCATCGGGTCGGCCGAGCCGGACAGCGCCAGCGCCTCGATCGCCTTGGAGTCGAAGGCCTCGGTCGCGCGGGCGGCGGGGCTGGTGTACTGCGGGTTGCCGCCCAGCCGGGTGATCAGCTGCTCCCAGACCTCGATCGCCCGCAGGGTCTCGTCCTCCAGGTCGGCGTACCGCTTGCGCAGCACCGGGTTGTCGCAGCGGGCGTAGAGCGTGCGCAGCAGGTTGATGCCCATGCGCTCGTGGGTGACGAACGCGGACAGCTGGTCGGCGAGGAACGGGCCGCCAAGGCCGCAGCCCGCGGCGAATTCGGTCAGGTGGTCCTCGACCACCTCGCGGCCTGGTGGGGCGGTGACCATCGGGCCTGGGCTGATGGTCGCGCCGGTCTCGGGTCGCACGGCGAGTGTGGGCATGCTCGGGCCTTTCTCTGCTCGGCTCGGAGTCGGTGGACGGCGCGGGGCGCAGGCCCCGGCTCAGCGGCGGTCGGTGGTGACCACCGTCTGGCGCAGCCGCTCGATCGGGTGCTGGCCCTCGGTCTCGATCCGGTAGTCGCTGCCGAACCGCTCCCGGTGGGCGTCGATGACCTGCTCGCTCGGCACGCCGCCGGCGTTGACCTGCGCGAGCCGCTCCTGGAAGCGTCGGTGCGAGTCCATGACGAACCCCGTCCCCAGGCTGGTGAGGTCGAGCTGGGTGGCGATCACGTCGCGCACGTACTGCTTGTTCGGCTCGAACAGCACCGGCTCCGGTATCTCGGCCGGGCAGATCTCGGCCGGCTCCCGGCCGTCGTAACGCTTCAGCAGCTCACCGGCCAGGCGCAGCTGTTCCAGCTCCATCGCCAGGTGCAGGTTCCACAGGTCCTTGATCCGCCGGTCGGTCTCCTGCGCGGCGAAGGAGTAGTAGAGGTAGCACTCGTTGTACTCGTGCAGCACCAGCTGCTCGAACCAGCTCGCCGCCGGGTCGAGCATGCACTCGTACTGGGTGACGTGCTCCTCCTCGACCATGGCGATCTCGGCGTAGAGGGCGCGTGCCAGCGGCTCCAGATACCTGTTGCCGATGTTCATGTAGAAGTTCATCGTCTGCTGCTCGGCCGCCGTGATGGTGATGGCGTGCAGCAGGCTGCGTGGGTCGGCGGTGTGCTTGTCGAGGTGCTTGCGCAGGTTGTCCCGCGGGTCGCGGTGCTCGTTCGCGGTCGGCCGGCCCGGCATCACCTCGGTCAGCTGCTGTACGACGCTCTCCGCCTGGCGGCCCTCGATCAGCTGGTACAGGTTCGCGTACCGGTAGAGGTGGTCGAAGTCCTCCAGCAGCCCGAAGTCGTAGACCTGCTTGAGGTACGGGTCGGGCTCGGAGCGGGCGAGCCACGCGGTGAGGTCCACCGCCACCTGCTCGTAGCCGAGGGTGACCTCGAGCGTGGACTCCTCGGCGGGGATCAGCCAGTTCACGACCTTCTGCTGCTGCTGTTCGATCGCCCGGATCTGCGCCAGCGTCTCCATCACCTCGGGGACGTCGGTGTGCCGGTTGAACTGGTGGCTGAACATCACCGCTTCGGTCTCGATGCCGTTCATGAGGATGACCCGGCACCGGGTGTACGGGTCGACATCGTTCCTGTCGTACGGCCTCACGTTCAGCTCCGACCAGTTACGGACCTGGTCGTCGAGGCTGACGCCCTTCTCCCGCAGCGGGTTGAAACCCACGTCTCCCCCTAAGCCAATCTCGGATCGCGGTGCGCCACCCGCCCGTGCGCGTGACGGGCCGGGTACTGGCCGCCGCTGTCGCGCCGGCCTTGGCGCGCTGCTCTCCCCAGCCTTCCGCCGCGTCCGCCGACAAAACCCGGCCGGCCCGCGCCGGCCCGCGATGCTCAGCGGGCGGAACGTACTATTCGTCCGGCGAGTCGACCGCTGTCCGGCGCGGCGGGTGGTGGTTGCGCGCCCCCGGGCGCGCCGAGGACGAGGAGCTGACTGCGAATGAGCGGGCCGCTGGCGGGACTGCACGTCGTCGAGTGCGCGAGCTTCGTCGCCGGGCCGACCGGCGGGATGACCCTGGCGCAGCTCGGCGCGGACGTGATCCGGATCGACCCCGTCGGCGGCAACAGCGACTACCGCCGCTGGCCGGTGGCGCCGACCGGGGAGAGCTACTACTGGCACTCGCTGAACAAGGGCAAACGGTCCGTCACGGTGGACATGCGCTCGCCCGAGGGGCGTGAGCTGGTCATCGCACTGATCACGGCGGACGGCCGCGACCGCGGCGTGCTGATCGACAACGTGGTGGGCCGGCGCTGGATGGCCAACGAGGTGCTGGTTGCGCGCCGGCCGGACCTCATCCACCTGCGCGTGCAGGGCTACCCGGACGGACGGCCGGCGGTCGACTACACCGTCAACGCCGAGGTCGGCCTGCCCGGGATCACCGGGACCGAGGAGGGCGGCGCGCCGGTCAACCACGTGCTGCCCGCCTGGGACCTGGTCACCGGCCTGTCGGTGTCGACCGGCGTGCTCGCCGCGCTGCGCGACCGCGACCGCACCGGCAGGGGCGCCTACATCGAACTGGCGCTGTCGGACGTGGCCCTGGCCGGGGTGGCCAGCCTGGGCTGGCTGTCCGAGGCGGCGGCCAGGGGCCGGGAACGGCCGCGGCACGGCAACCACGTCTACGGCAGCTTCGGCGTCGACTTCGCCTGCCGGGACGGCCAGCGGGTCATGGTCGTCGCGCTGACCGAGGGCCAGTGGGCCGCGCTGTGCTCGGTGACCGGCACCAGGGCGGTGTTCGCCGCGCTGGAGAAGGCGCTGGACGCCGACCTCAACCAGGAGGCGGACCGCTACCGGCTGCGCGAGACGATCGCCGCCGTGCTGCGGCCCTGGTTCGCCGCCCGCGACTACAAGCAGGTCAGCGACGAGCTGGACGCCGCCAGGGTGCTCTGGGGCCGCTACCGGGGGATGACCGACGTCGTCGCCGCCCACCTCGGCGGCGCGCACCCGGTGCTGGCTGACGTCACCGTGCCCGCCGACGACCCGGCGGCGCCCGGGCCCGAGACGGCCGGCGACGCCGGGGCCGACGGGCAGGAGCGCGGCGTACCGGCGATCACCGCCCGCTCGCCGCTGCGCTGGAACGGGGCCTACGGTGAGCCGGGCGCGGCGCCCCGGCTGGGCGCGGACACGGCCGTCGTGCTGGCCGAGGTGCTCGGGCTGACCGACGCCGAGATCGGCCGGCTGGCCGGCGGTGGCGTCATCCCGGCGCCGGCCGACTCGCGGGCGGCCGGCGAGCAGGAGGTGGGCCGGTGAGCGCCGGGCACGCGGTGGCGACGGTGGCCGAGGGGCCGTACTTCGACGAGCTCGAGCGCGGGCAGGTGTTCCGGGCACCCGGCGTCACGCTGACCAGCGGGCTGGTCGACGCACACCGGGCGGTCGTGGGCGGGCGGCTCGCGCTCGCGCTGGACGCGGCGCTGTGCGCGGAGGTGACCGGGGGAGCGGGCCAGCCGCCGCTGGCGCCGCCGAACGTGGTCTGGGACGTGGCGATCGGCCAGTCGACCGTCGTCACCCACCACGTCAAGGCGAACCTCTTCTACCGGGGCCTGGTGTTCCGCCGCACCCCGCGGGTCGGTGACACCCTGCGGACCACCACCGAGGTCGTGGCGCTGCGGCAGAACCGGCCCAGGCCCGGCCGGCGGCCCACGGGCCTGGCGGTGCTGCGGATCACCACCGTCGACCAGCTCGGCCGGCCCGTCCTCGACTTCTGGCGGTGCGCGATGCTGCCGCTGCGTGACCCGGACCGGGCCACCGGCCACGACGACGACACCAGCACGGTCGGCGCCCCGCCGGACCCGGCGGCGCTGGCCGCCGTCGTCGACGGGTTCGACCTCGCCCGGTTCGCCGAGCTGACCGCGGCCGGCCCGCGGTTCGCCGACCTCGCCGTCGGCCAGACCTGGCGGGTCGGCGGCGGCGACGTCGTCTCCAGCGCCCCCGAGCTGGCCCGGCTCACGCTGAACGTCGCCGAGGTGCACCACGACGCCCTGGCCGCCGGCGGGCGGCGCCTGGTCTACGGCGGGCACACCATCGGGCTGGCGTTCGCGCAGGTCACCCGGGCGCTGCCGGGCCTGGTCACGGTCGCCGGCTGGGAGGGGTGCGACCACACCGGCCCGGTCCACGAGGGCGACACGCTGCGCGGCGAGATCACGGTCGAGGGCCTGGCGCCGCTGCCGTCCGGCACCGGCGGGCTGGCCCGGCTGCGGGTCCAGGTCCGCGCCGACGACGAGGCGGGGGAGGACAACGGCCGCGATGTCCTCGACTGGCGGTTGCACGCCGTCTTCGCGTAGGACGCGCCAGGGGCCGCCCTTCCCGTCAGGAGGCGCCAAGCTCGTCAGGAGGCGCCAGGGCCCGTTTCTCGTCGGGACGCGCCAGGGGCGCCCTGGGCAACCGGGCGCCCCTGGCGCGGCGTGGCCGATGCGGGGCGGGCGGGCGCTACAGCCGGCCCTCGGTCCGGATGTCCTCCGGCACCCACGACGGGTTGCGCCGCTCGGCGAACGCCAGCCAGCCCTCGGCGGCCTCCGGGCCCCACAGGCTCTTGTCCATGGTCATCCGGTCGTAGCTGCCGTAGCCAGCCGAGATGATCCGCTTCACCTCGGCGCGGGCGTCCGGGGCGCCGCGGCAGCAGGCGGCCAGCACCTCCAGCGCCGCGTCGGCCAGCTCCTCGTGCGGCACGACCCGGGACACCAGCCCCCAGTCGAGCGCCTCGGCCGCGGTCACGACCCGGCCGGTGAACAGCATGTCCTTCGCCCGCGCCGGGCCGATCTGCGCGGGCAGGTAGGTCGCGTAGCCGGTGTCGGCGATGCCGCGGTAGATCTCGGGCGCGCGGAACGTGGCCCGTTCGCTGGCGACGGCCACGTCCGACATGATCGCCATCAGCAGGCCGCCGCCCTGGGCGATCCCGTTGATGGCGCTGACGATCGGCTTGCGGGAGTACCGGATCGCGTCGAACGGCGTGTTGTCCATGCCGAGGTAGCTCGGCCCGCCCCAGTCGTCGTCCCCGCCGTGGCCGAGATCGCCGCCCGGGATGAAGACGTCACCGGTGCCGGTGAGGATCATCCCCGCCAGGTCCGGGTCCCGGTTGACCCGCTCGACCGCGTACCGCACGCCGAAGTACATGGCCGCGGTCATCGCGTTGCGGGCGCGGGGCCGGTCGACCGTCACCCGGGCGATGCTGCCGAGCCGCTCGAAGCGCAGGTACGGCGTGCCCAGCCAGTCGCCATCCGGCGGTCGCGGCCGGCCAGCGGTGGCGCCGGTGCCGGTGCCGGCGTCGACCGGTGGCTGCGTCGGGTGGGCAGTCGTCATGGCGCGGGACCTCCAAGGTTCGTCCGGTCGTGTCGCTGCGGGCCATCCGGGGCGGACGGGCGTCGCCGGCCACCCGCGCGCGCCCAGGCCCAACCGCACTCAACCAGGTCAGCCCCGCACGCGCGCGGGACGCGGGCGCGGCGATCGTGCCGGCCGAGCCGGCATCGGGTCAGCCCCGCAGGCGCGCGGGACGCGGCTCCAGATCTACCCACTGATCGTGTGCGGCGCTGTCAGCCCCGCAGGCGCGCGGGACGCGGTCAGCCGACCAGGTGTGCGGCGCTACGGGTGGGTCGCGGGCCCCGTGGGCGATAGTGGCGTATGCTCTGTGACGGAAATCCCGTTCTCGCTCCGCGGGCCCGGCCTGGGCGGGCTGATGGTGGCCGTGGCCCGCGGAGCGAGGCGGAAGGAGAGCAGTTCCGGCACGACCGAGAAGGATGCGCGCACAGTGGCCGACCTCGCTGCCATGGACTTCTTCCGGGACTCCGACAAGCTGATCGTCGATCCGTACCCGTACTACGAGGCCCTGCGTGCGCAGTGCCCGGCAGTGCGGGAGCCGCACCACCGCGTGGTGATGGTGACCGGGTACGAGGAAGCCGTCGCGATCTTCCATGACCACGAGCGGTTCTCCTCGTGCAACTCGGTCACCGGGCCGTTCCCCGGGTTCCCGGTGCCGCTCGATGGCTATGACGACATCAGCGACCTGATCGAGGAGCACCGGTCCAAGCTGCCGTTCAACGACCAGCTGCCCACCCTGGACCCGCCGGTGCACACCAACCACCGCGCGCTGTTGATGAAGCTGATCACCCCGAAGCGCCTGAAGGAGAACGAGGCGGAGCTTGCCGGCATCGCCGACCAGCTGCTCGACTCCTTCCTGGAGGGCGGCGAGGGTGAGTGGATCAAGGGCTTCGCCGGCCCGTACACCATGCTCGTCATCGCCGACCTGCTCGGGGTGCCCGCTGCCGACCGCGACGAGTTCCGGCGCAAGCTCGGCCAGACCGGCACGATCGGCGGCACCGGTGAGGACGACCAGCTCGCCCACAGCCCGCTGGAGTACCTCTACGACCGGTTCCGCGAGTACGTCGAGGACCGCCGCGCCAACCCCCGCCAGGACGTGCTCACCGAGCTGGCCACCGCGACCTTCCCGGACGGCTCGCTGCCCGAGGTCATGGACGTCGTCCGGGTCGCGGCGAACCTGTTCGCCGCCGGCCAGGAGACCACCGTCCGCCTGCTCGGTGCGACGCTGCAGCTGATCGGCGAGCGGCCGGACCTGCAGGCGATGCTGCGCGCCGACCCGAGCAGGATCGGCAGCTTCATCGAGGAGGCGCTGCGCGTCGAGAGCCCGGTCAAGGGGGACTTCCGGATGTCCAGGTGCCCGGTGACGATCGCCGGCACCGAGTACCCGGCGGGCACCACCGTGATGCTGATGATGGGCGCCGCCAACCGGGACCCGCGCCGGTTCGCCGACCCCGCCACCTTCGACCCGGCCCGGCCCAACTCCCGTCAGCACATCGCCTTCGGCCGCGGCGTCCACTCCTGCCCCGGCGCCCCGCTGGCCAGGGCCGAGACCCGCACGGCGATCGAGCGGATGCTTGCGCGCACCTCGGACATCCGGATCTCCGAGGAGCACCACGGCCCGCCCGGTGCCCGCAGGTACAGCTACTTCCCGACCTACATCCTGCGCGGCCTGACCACGCTGCACCTGGAGTTCACCCCGGTGGCCGGCGGGGGCGCCGGATGAGGGTCGCCGTCGACGACGAGCGCTGCCGCGGCCACGGCCTGTGCCTGACGATCTGCCCGACGGTGTTCGGGATGTCCGATGACGGCTACGCCGAGGTGCTGGTCGACGAGGTCCCGGCGGAGTACGCGGCCGGGGTCCGCGAGGCCGCCGGCAACTGCCCGGAACGGGCCATCTCGGTGACCGGCTGACGCCAGGCCGCCGTGCCGGCTCTCCGGCACGGCGGCATCGGCCCGCGCATGGTCCTGGTGGGATGACAGAACGGACCAGTCCGGGGCAAACACGTTCGAATATGTGTACGTCGAGGAGCGATACGATTACTAAGGGTTGAATTCTCGGGGGGCGCCGTGTCCCGGTGTGGGACGGCGCCGGATGATGTGCCGGTGCGCGACCGCGAGGACATCGACTGGGGCCGGTGGCTCGAGCGCTGGCCGGCGCCCACGTCCGAGGAGGAGGTCAGGCGGGCGCTGGCGCGGGCCCAGGCCGACCAGGCCTGGCTGCGCAAGGCGGCGCGGACCGCCGAGATCCGCTGTGTCGACCTCTCCCTCACGCTTGCCGGCCCGGGCGACGGTCCGGGCGAGGCTGACGGCTGGCTGAGGCTGCGCCTGCACGCGTAACCCCGTCGGCGTACGCCGGTGCCGTTGTGCGTAACGCTGGCGCCGGTGACGTCTCCCCGCTGTTTCCCGGCGTTTCCCCCAGTTTCACCGGGACCGCCGCCGCGGGCACGGGCACGCCGTGGGCGGCGGGCAATCCTGCCACTGACGGTTGACCCAGCAGTGGACCGTCAGTGGGAGGATTTTCCGGGGGCTAATCGGCGTGTCGCGCCAGGAATGTCGCCAGGTAGACAGTGAAAGCGGCCCGGTTGCGCTGTTCCTGGTGGATGCGGTGGCCCGCTCCGGGCAGGTGGAGGACCTCGACGGCCGGGTGGGTGGCGGCCAGCTGCTTGCCGTGGTCCGGGGTGAAGGCGGCGCCGAGCGCCGCGTCGGCCGCCAGGATGAAGACCGGCGCCGTGACCGGGGCGGCGGTGTCAAGCCCGGCGAGCATGGTCCCGTCGAGGACCGCGTCGAGCACCCCGGTGTCCAGGTGCTTGAGGTTGAAGCCGGTCGCCCAGACGGCGTCCCTGGTGGGTGCCAGGCCGGCTGCGACCGTCTGGGCCGGGCTGAACGGGTTCGCGGCCACCTGTTCGGCTATCTCCTCGGCCGACCGGCCCTCCCGCTGCCAGCGCAGCGTCGCCGCCCGCATCGCGGCGAAGACCGCGCCGAACGCCGAGCCGGGCGTCTCCGCCCGGCCGCTGGGGAACAGCGGGGGATCCTCCAGGAATGCCGCGCTGACCAGGTCAGGCTCGCGCTGGGCCAGCGCCCAGGCGACGGCACCGCCCAGGGAGTGCCCGACGACCGCGGCCGGCCCGCCGACGACCTCGCGCAGGACGGCGGCCACGTCGTCGGCGAAGGTGGGTAGGAGGTAGGTACCGGGTGCCCGGTCGGACCGGCCGTGGCCGCGGAAGTCCAGCTTGATGACCCGCCGGCCGGCGGTGACCGCGGCCGGCAGCCAGTCCCAGACCCGGCCGCTGGCGGTCACGCCGTGCAGGAACAGCACGGCGGGGCCATCATCGGGGCCGGAGACGTCGACGTAGAGGCCCACCCGGCCGCGGTGGACCCGCATGATGTGCCGCCTCACGCTCGCCCCTCCCGTAGCACGTCTGGGCAGGACCCGGCACGCCGAGTGGAACCCACCGCTCGGCGGTCTGTCGATCGTCAGCCCGCCGAGCGGAAGGAATTTGCGCCGACCGGTCCGCGTGGCGCAGCCGGGCACTGCCGCGACGAGGTGGCATGGTGCCGACGAGGGCCAGGAAGTCCGCGCTACCCCGGTACGGAGGCCGGTCAGGTGTCAGAAATACCCGTAATGAAATAATTACAGAGGGTTACGCGATGGATGTCACCGTGACCTTCCGGTCGGGCAGGGGCATTGTTGGAGATGACCAATTCGGCATGGACAGGTGACCTGATGAAATCTGTGAGCCTTACCACCAGCAGTCGGCGTGAGCCCCGGTTAGCCGAGCCCACCCGCCGGGTCAGGCGCGCCGCCCCAACGGGCGCCGCCGCGACTCCCACGCGGATTGAAGCCCGGCTGCGGGCCGCGCTCGCGCGAGCCCAGCGCCCGGTCCGAGCCCGCGCCCTTGCTCACGACCTTGGCCTCCCCGCCGCCGAGGTGACGGCCGAGCTGCGCCGTCTCCAGGACCTCGGCGTCGCGACATCCCACGACCGACGCTGGTCGATCGCCCGGGCCAACGCCAGGCCCGCGGACGACGCCGCCAGGGCCCGCAAGTCCGCCTGAGCGGCGGCCTACACCATCGCGCCGGCGGCGCCCGTACGTCCGCGCTGACGGCGGGCGTGCGGCGCCGTGCCGGCGCGGGCTCGACCAGCCCGCGATCACCCAAGCCGATCGGGGGCCACACCCCGCTGTCCTCGTGGGCGGCGCCCACCGGACGCGCCGAGGCAGCACTCCGTGGACGACCTCTTGGACGCGCCACCCCCGATCCCGGGGTGCTCGCAGCGTCGTCGCAGACACCCGGCGGATCGACCCGGGCCTGCTGTGCTCGTGAACGGCGCCCACCGCGGCGCGCCGAGACCACCCCGCACTCAGCCCCTCGTCACTCGCCCCGGGGCTGCCCAGGTTGCCCGGACATCCGGTATCTCGACCCCGCCCGCGGGGCCTGCTGTCGTCGGGAGGGGCGTCCGCCGCGGCGGGGCGCCGCCATCGGATCGCGGTCGGGGTGACCCGCGCCCTGGGTGTGCGGGGCCGCGGTCGTCGGGACGACCGGCCGCACGCCAGCCCGGCTGATCGCGTCACGAAAAGTGACCCGTCTCACATCCGGTCATGGTCAATGGTTCGGCTGTCACCTTCCTACCTGCGGAAGTGCCTGGTCGTCGGGGGTCCGCCGCCGCCTGACGGGCGGGTTCGGTCGCCGGGCCGGGCGCTGTCTCTTATCCCCATCTGACGCGGCCGACGATATG
>JADGHD010000386.1 GCA_019689615.1 Frankia sp.
GGCCGGGGGTGTCGGGACGGGCGGGCACGCACTGATCCTCCCTGGCCGTGCCGCCGGCCGACAATGGCGCTGTCCGCGCCGCGCGGCCGGAGCCCCGAGCTGATCCGTGGGCGGAGCAAATGGTGGGCCGGCGTGTGTGATATCCGTAGGAAGCCGGTCGGGGCTGGCGTGTCCGTATGCTGATGTGTCGCGGTTCTCGGGATCCCCGCCGGCATCCGGCTGTTTCGCCGCGGGACCGTGGCCTGCGATCTCGCCGTCGAGGGGAACCGACCGCATGCTGCTGCGACTTCTGCGAGCCCACCTCGGCCCCTACCGCGCGCAGATTGCGGCGCTGGTCGCGCTGCAGCTGGCGGCGACGTTCGTGATGCTCTATCTGCCCACGCTGAACGCCGACGTTATAGACAACGGTGTAGTAGTCGGGGATACCGGCTACATCGTGCGCGTCGGCGGCGTGATGCTCGCGCTGACCGTCGCGCAGATGTTCTGCGCCGGCGGGGCGGTGTTCTTCGGCGCCCGCACCGCGATGGGCCTGGGCCGGGACGTGCGCGCGGCGGTGTTCGACCGGGTGCAGTCGTTCTCCACCCGGGAGGTCGCCCACTTCGGCCCGCCGTCGCTGATCACCCGGGCGACGAACGACGTGCAGCAGGTCCAGATGCTGATCCTGCTGGGCTTCACGCTGATGGTGTCCGCGCCGATCATGTGCGTGGGCGGGATCGTGCTCGCCCTCGCCCAGGACGTCCTCCTGTCGACGCTGCTGGTGGTGGTCGTGCCGGTGCTCGGCGCGATCGTCGGTGTGCTGATCTGGCGGATGCGGCCGCTGGGCCGGGCGATGCAGGACCGGCTGGACACCGTCAACCGGGTGCTGCGCGAGCAGCTCGCCGGTATCCGGGTGATCCGGGCGTTCGTCCGCGAGCCGCACGAGCGCGCCCGGTTCGCCACCGCCAACGACGAGCTCACCGACACGTCGATCCGCCTCGGCCGGCTGATGGCGGTCATGTTCCCGCTGGTGTTCGCGGCGGTGAACCTGTCGAGCATCGCGATCATCTGGTTCGGCGCGCACCGCATCGACGACGGCGGGATGCAGATCGGCGCGCTCACCGCGTTCATCCAGTACCTGATGCAGATCCTGATGGCGGTGATGATGGCGACCTTCATGTTCGCCATGATCCCGAGGGCGGAGGTGTGCGCCGAGCGGATCCAGGAGGTGCTGGAGACCGAGACGACGCTGCGCCCGCCGGCGGAGCCGGTCACCCGGCTGCGCCGGCCAGGGGAGCTGGAGCTGCGCGGCGTCGGGTTCCGCTACCCGGGTGCCGAGGGGCACGTGCTGCGCGACATCAGCCTGCTCGCCCGTCCCGGCCAGACCACCGCGATCATCGGGTCGACCGGCTCCGGGAAGTCGACGCTGCTGTCGCTGATCCCGCGGCTGTCCGACGCGACCGAGGGGCAGGTCCTCGTCGGCGGCGTCGACGTGCGCGAGCTCGACCCGGCGCTGCTCGCCAGGACCGTCGCGATCGTGCCGCAGAAGCCGTACCTGTTCACCGGGACGATCGCGTCGAACCTGCGCTACGGCGACCCGGACGCCACCGACGCCGACCTGTGGCGGGCCCTGGAGATCGCCCAGGCGAAGGACTTCGTCGAGCAGATGCCCGACGGGCTGGACACGCCGATCGCGCAGGGCGGCACGAACGTCTCCGGCGGCCAGCGCCAGCGGCTCGCGATCGCCCGGGCGCTGGTCCGCCGGCCGCAGGTCTACCTGTTCGACGACTCGTTCTCGGCGCTGGACTACGCCACCGACGCCGCGCTGCGGGCGGCGCTGGCCCGCGAGACCCGCGACGCCACCGTCGTGATCGTCGCGCAGCGGGTGGCGACGATCCGCGACGCCGACCAGATCGTGGTCGTCGACGACGGGCAGGTCGTGGGGCTGGGCACGCACCGCGAGCTGATGGCCGGCAACGAGACGTACCGCGAGATCGTCCTGTCCCAGCTCACCGAGCAGGAGGCCGCATGACCAGCCCGGGTGGCGCAGGCGGCGGCGCGGTGCCCGGCCCGCGCCGGCCCGGGACCGGGCCGGCCGGCGGGCCGCCGATGGCCCGGATGATGATGCAGGGCGGGCAGATCGAACGGTCGGCGAACTTCCGCGCCTCGGTGCGCCGGCTGCTGGGCCTGCTGCGCCCGCAGCGGCACCTGGTCATCCCGGCGCTGGTGCTGTCGGTCGCGGCGGTCGGGCTCAACGTGGTCGGCCCGTGGCTGCTCGGCCGGGCCACCGACCTCGTCCTGACCGGGGTGTTCGCCAGGAGCCTGCCGGCGGACACGACCGCGCAGCAGGCCGTCGAGCGGCTGCGCGCGCAGGGGCAGGGCACCCAGGCCGACCTGCTGGCGTCGCTGGACGTGACCCCGGGCACCGGCATGGACTTCCACGGGATCGGGGTGATCCTCGCCGGGGTGCTCGCGGTGTACGTGGGCGCGGCGGTCTGCTCGATCGTCAACGCCCGGCTGCTGAACCTGGCGCTGCAGCGGGTGTTGTCGAAGCTTCGCGCCGATGTCCAGGCCAAGATCGACCGGCTGCCGCTGCGGTACTTCGACCGCCAGCAGCGCGGCGAGGTGCTCTCCCGGGTCAGCAACGACATCGACAACCTCGGCCAGAGCCTGCAGCAGTCGATCGCCCAGATCACCCAGTCCATCCTGATGATCGTCGGGGTGCTGGCGATGATGTTCTGGATCTCCTGGCTGCTGGCGCTGATCGCGCTGGTCACGGTGCCGCTGTCGATGGCCGTCGCGGCCCGGATCGGGAGGCTGTCCCAGCCGCACTTCGTCCGCCAGTGGCGCACCACCGGCCAGCTCAACGGGCACATCGAGGAGATGTACACCGGGCACACGCTGGTCCGGGCGTTCGGCCGGCAGGAGGAGGCCGCCGCGGTGTTCGCCGAGCACAACCAGCGGCTCTACGAGGCGAGCTGGCGGGCGCAGGCGCTCACCGGGCTGATGCAGCCGGCGATGATGTTCATCGGGAACCTGAACTACGTCGCGATCGCGGTGGTCGGCGGCCTGCGGGTGGCCTCCGGTGACCTGTCGATCGGCTCGGTCCAGGCGTTCATCCAGTACTCGCGGCAGTTCTCCCAGCCGATGATGCAGCTGGCGTCGATGGCGAACCTGGTCCAGTCCGGCGTCGCCTCGGCCGAGCGGGTGTTCGAGCTGCTCGACGCCGACGAGCAGGAGCCGGACCCACGGACCCCGGCCCGCCCGGCCCAGCTGCGCGGGCAGGTGGCGTTCGAGCACGTCTCGTTCCGCTACGAGCCGGACAAGCCCCTGATCGAGGACCTGTCGCTGGTCGCCGAGCCCGGGCACACGGTCGCGATCGTCGGCCCGACCGGCGCGGGCAAGACAACGCTGATCAACCTGCTGATGCGGTTCTACGAGCCGACGGGCGGGCGGATCACCCTCGACGGCGTCGACATCGCGACGATGTCACGCTCCGAGCTGCGTGCCGCGACCGGGATGGTGCTGCAGGACGCCTGGCTGTTCGGCGGCACGATCGCCGACAACATCGCCTACGGCGCCGAGGGCGCGACCCGCGAGCAGGTCATCGCCGCGGCGAAGGCCGCCTACGTCGACCGGTTCGTGCGCCACCTTCCCGACGGCTACGACACCGTCCTCGACGAGGAGGGCACCAGCGTCTCCGGCGGCGAACGCCAGCTGATCACGATCGCGCGGGCGTTCCTCGCCGACCCGCAGATCCTGATCCTCGACGAGGCGACGAGCTCGGTCGACACCCGCACCGAGGTCCTCATCCAGCGGGCGATGGCCACCCTGCGGGCCGGCCGGACGGCGTTCGTGATCGCCCACCGCCTGTCCACGATCCGCGACGCCGACACGATCCTGGTGATGGAGAACGGCGCCATCGTCGAGCAGGGCACCCACGAGTCCCTCCTCGCCGCCGGCGGCGCCTACGCCCGCCTCTACCAGGCCCAGTTCAGCCAGCCCGTCCTCTACGACCCCGCCTGACCGCGGCGGCCGGACGAGGCCGCCGGCTTCCGGCCTTCCAGGCGCCTGGCGCGGGATCGGGGCAGTGTGTGCGGCTACTCGGTCATCGGCGACGGCAGGGCGGGGGCGTTCCCCACCCCGGCCGCCGCCGGCGGCGCGCCGAGAATTCTCTCCGGCTCGGCATCGTGCTCCCGGCGTTGCCGTCGACGGAGTGGAACACTCCT
The DNA here is from genome assembly GCA_019689615.1 of Frankia sp. GTDB lineage: Bacteria > Actinomycetota > Actinomycetes > Frankiales > Frankiaceae > Pseudofrankia. The sequence continues at coordinate 4,206 of JADGHD010000386.1, forward strand.
GGAACGGCCGGGACCGGCAGTCGGGCCGTTCTGGGCTAATCACGCAGGGCGGCGGTGTTCCGGAGGCCGTGATAGCGCGGTCGAATCCCGCGATTGATAATTGCGATCAGCCGGCCTGGGCTCGTTTTTGCGCAGGTTAGTATCGGGCCATCCGGCCTCGCTCCCGAGGTCGCCTGAGGGGGTGACCGACGATGACGGGTGCCCAGCCTGTCGAAAACATTCCTGGCCTCGGCCTCGTGGCCGGCGGACCCGCGCCACGCCGAAAGACGGTGAGCAACCCCTACATACACCGCCTGCAGCGACGACACTTCCTGCTCTTCGACGTGCTGCCGTTTTTCGGCGCCGTCGCCGCCGTCGCCTTTCTCGCGGTGCACCCGGCCGGCGCCACCGAATTCGCCCTGCTCGGCTCGATGTGGCTGTTGACCGGCCTGGGCGTCACCGTCGGCTACCACCGGCTCTTCGCCCACCGCACCTTCCGGGCCGCGCCGTCCGTCGCGGTCGTCCTGGCCGTCCTCGGCTCGATGGCCGGGCAGGGCAGCGTGACGTCCTGGGTCGCCCTGCACCGGCGGCACCATGAGTGCAGCGACCGGGAGGGGGACCCGCACTCGCCGAACCTCGCCGGCGGCGGCCTGACCGGCCGGCTGCGAGGCCTGGCCCACGCCCACATCCTGTGGATGCGCCGCCACGAGTACCCGAACATCATCCACTACGCGCCGGACGTCATCCGCAGGCGCGCGTTGGTCCGCGTCGCCCGCCTTTACTACTACTGGGTCGCGCTCGGGCTGCTGCTACCCGCGTTCGTTGGCGGCCTCGTCCACCAGAGCTGGACCGGGGCGGTGAGCGGCCTGCTGTGGGGCGGGATGGTGCGGATGTTCGCCCTCGAACACATCATCTGGGCGATCAATTCCTTCCTGCATGTGTTCGGCTCCCGCGCATACCGGTCCAGGGAGAACAGCCGCAACAGCGGGC
>JADGHD010000387.1 GCA_019689615.1 Frankia sp.
GGTGGGTTGGACGGTGGGGATGACGGCGTCGCGGAAGAGGCGGAGGGAACGCAGGGAGGCGTCGGGGGCGAGGGAGCCCCACGCGAAGACGCCGGCCAGGTAGTTGACCTCGCCGCCGGTCAGTAGGTCGCTGATCTGGGCGGCCACGGAGCGCGGTGAGCCGATGAGCAGGCGGCCGGTGGCCAGGAGCTCGTCGAAGCTCGGCAGGGTCGAGAAGCGTTCGACGCCGTGCTGGCGCCACAGGTGGGTGAAGCTCGCGCAGTGGTCGGCGTAGGCCGGCCGGGCAAGGGCGATCGCCTCGTCGTCTGTCGGGGCGACGAGAACGTGGCGGACGACGCCGAAGCGCGGCGGAGCGGCCGGTGGGACGCCATAGCGGGTGCGGCCGGTGGCGGCGATCGCGGCGCGGACGTGGTCGAAGAAGACCTTGCTCTGCTCCCAGATAACGTGCGGTGGCGGGGAGAAGAAGCTGAAGCCGAACAGCACGTTGTAGCCCTGCTCGCCGAGCCGGGGGATCGAGGCCGGGTTCGACGTCGGGTACCACAGCGGCGGGTGCGGGCGCTGCGCCACCGGCACATGGAGCTGGACCGGGGCTGCGTCGGCCTCGCCGGGGCGGCGGAACTCGCCGGTCACCAGGGCGTCGATGACCGCGGGCAGGTCGCGTTCGAAGCGGGCCGCGGCCTCGTCGGCCGTGAGCCCGAACATCGCGGCCTCGATCCAGGACGAGCCGCGCCCGACGCCGATCTCCAGCCGGCCATGGCAGAGCTGGTCCAGCATGGCGATCTCCTGCGTCAGCCGCAGCGGGTCGTACAGCGGCACGACGAACGTCGTCGGCGCCAGCCGGATCCGGCTGGTCACCCGGGCGGCGGCCGCCAGCAGCAGCGCCGGCGACGGGGCGAGCCCCAGTGGCGTCCCGTGGTGCTCGGCGAGGTGGTAGACGGCGAAGCCACCACCCTGGTCAGCCTCGGCGAGCAGCCGCAGCCGCGCGTCGTACGTCTGCCCGGCGGCCCGCCCCGGCGCGAGGTCCACCCAGTCGAACAGCCCGAACTCGACCCGCTGTCGCCTCGCGGCCGGCTCGTCGCCGCCGTCCGCCGGCTCCGGTCGCGAGGTCGTCATGCGCCGCCCGCCTCTCCGGCCGCTGGCCGTCTGCCGGGCGGAAGTACAGCCGGGGCCGCGGTCGGCCGTCCAGCCGGCCATCCGCCAGACGGCAGCCTGAGCGCGGCCCCTGGTGTCCGGCGCGCGAGCTGATGCGACCGGGCAAGAACCAGGTTGCATGGCAGCGAGCAGGCGCCGGCCGCTGGCGAGGCTGGACGCCCCCAGCCGGTGACGGACGAGTCGGGATCGCGTGGGACAGGCCACCCTCCGGCCGGTAGCTGCGCTCGCTTGACGCAGGAACTGAAATGGCGTTCTATTTGAGGCGTCCAGACCGTCATGCGAGCAGGAGGTGCCCGCAGTGGCCCCCCGGTACACGATCATTTCGGCTGACACCCACGCTGGTGCGAGCCACGAGACCTACCGCGAGTACCTCGATCCCAAGTGGCACGAGGAGTTCGACGCCTGGCGCGGCCAGTACAAGAACCCGTGGAAGGACCTGCGCGACACCGACCTGCGCATCCGTAACTGGGACGACGACCGCCGCGACGCCGACCAGCTGTCCGACGGCGTCGTCGCCGAGGTGATCTTCCCGAACACGGTTCCGCCGTTCTACCCGGGCTTCGTGCTGTTCGCCGGCCCGCCGACCCCGGAGGAGTACGAGCGGCGTCGCGCCGGCATCCAGGCGCACAACCGGTGGCTGGCTGACTTCTGCGCGCGCCGGCCGGCGCGGCGCGCCGGTGTCGGGCAGATCTTCCTGAACGACATCGATCAGGCGATCGAGGACGCGACCTGGATCAAAGAGCACGGCCTGCGCGGCGGCGTGCTGCTGCCGAACGTCCCGCCGGACGTGAAGTGGGTCAAGCCGCTCTACCACCCGGACTACGACCGGCTGTGGGCGGCGCTGCAGGACCTCGAGATCCCGGTCAACCTGCACGGCGGCACCGGCTCGCCGAACTACGGCCGCTTCCCGGCGGTGCCCGCCATCATGATCAGCGAGATCCCGTTCTACGGGCTCCGGCCGTTCGTCCACATGCTGCTGGCCGGCGTGTTCGAGCGGTTCCCGCGGCTGAAGTTCGTCCTCACCGAGGCGGCGGCCAGCGGCATCGTGCCGATCCTCAAGCAGCTCGACGGCATCCTCGAGAACATCCGCAAGGGCGAGATCGGTGAGCTGAAGTACACCAAGGACCAGTCGCTGCCGCGGTCGGCGACCGAGTACTTCAACCAGAACTGCTGGGTCGGCGCGAGCTTCCCGCGCCCGGCCGACATCGAGGCCATCGAGGTCATCGGCAAGGACCGGTTCATGTGGGGCAGCGACTACCCGCACGACGAGGGCACCCCGCCGTTCACCCGGGAGAACCTGCGGGTCACCCTCGGCGACATGCCCGAGGAGGACGTCCGCGCCATCCTCGCCGGCAACGCGGCCAGGCTGTACAACTTCGACCTCGACGCCCTCGCGCCGCTGGCGGAGAAGTACGGCCCGACGGTCGAGGAGATCCGCCAGCCGCTCACGCAGCTGCCGGAGAACGCGAACGAGGCCCTCAGGAACGCCTACACCCAGGCGGTCGCCGCCTAACCAGGGGCTTGGCATCCGCTGGCCGGTGCCGCCCGGCCCCGGCCAGCGATCCGCCATCTTCTCGCCGGCCCGGTACAAGCGCGTTGCAGGGGCAGGGGCGCATCCCCTCCGGGATGTTGGGCTCGGCGGCCACGACCCGGGACAGCAGCGCGACGAGCTGCTCCTGCTCGGCCTCGGTCAGCACTCCGAACGAGGCAGGGGGAACGAGCAGCAGCTCCTTGGCCTGGGACAGGACCGCCAGGCCCGCGTCCGTGATCACGACCGTCTTGGCCCGCCGGTCGGTCGGGTGCGGCTCGCGCCTGGCCAGACCACGCCGTTCCAGCAGGTCCACGATGCTGGTCAGGTAGGACGGGTCGTACCCGAAGGTCTCGACCAGCTCGCGCATCGGCCAGGTTCGGCGCGACAGCACCAGGAGGATCTTCAGCGCGGCCGGCGTGAGCTCAACCGCCTGGCCCACCCGGTGCAGCCGGCTGTGTGCCTCCCCCATCAGCGTCAGCCCAAGGATGGCGCGCCACACCTCCCTGGCCGCCGTGTCCGCCGCCGTGTCCGCCGCCGCCGGCTCGATCATGCACCGATCGTAGCCGTAGGGCGTCGACCGGCGCAAAGATTCGTTGAACTTTCTTGAAGTTTGACAGTTCTCAACGAACGGCGGATGCTGTCGCACGACAGCACGATCCTGATCGCGCTGTCCGACCCAGACCACCAGCCCGGCCGCCGTGGGGCGAAGCCGGTCGCGCGACCCGAGCACACCTGGCCGGCTCGCGGCACCCGCAACGCCGCCGCGAGCGCGACGAGACGAACCGGTCGGCGCGACCCGCCGCCCGTCCGGCGTGCCGGCCCCGCTCCCCGGGAGTCCCCGTGCCCGAGCAGCCCTCCGCCGCCAACCACGACAGCACCGCGAACGGCGCAGCAGGCGGCGCCCCACCACCGCCCACCGCCGCCGGCACACAACCGGCACCGGACCCGGAATCCGTGGTCGACCGACCGCTGCTCCTGTTGGCCGGCACGGTGGTCCTGGGCGCGGTCATGGTGATCCTCGACACCACGATCATCGCCGTCGCCACCGAGTCACTCAGCCGGCAGTTCGACACCTCGCTCTCGACGATCTCCTGGGTCACCACCGGCTACCTGCTCGCGCTCGCCGTCGTCATCCCGCTCGCCGCCTGGTCGTGCCAGCGCTTCGGCGCGACCAGGATGTGGAACACCTCGCTTGTCCTGTTCACGCTCGGCAGCGCGCTGTGCGGGACGGCGTGGTCGGCGGGGAGCCTGATCGCCTTCCGGGTGCTGCAGGGCATCGGCGGCGGCCTGATCATGCCGATCTGTATGACGCTGCTCGCCGCCGCGGCCGGCCCGAAGCGGCTGGGCCGGGTGATGGCCATCATCGGCGTCCCGTCGCTGCTCGCGCCGGTCTTCGGCCCGGTCATCGGCGGCCTGATCGTCGACAACCTCGACTGGCGCTGGATCTTCTTCGTCAACCTGCCGGTTGGCGCGATCGCGCTGCTGGCCTCGCTGCGGGTGCTGCCGCGCGACGACCGCGGCTCGGCGAGCCAGCGGCTCGACATCCCCGGCCTGCTGCTGGTCTCGCCCGGGCTGGCCCTGCTCGTCTTCGGCCTGTCGGAGGCGGGCAACGGCGGCGGGTTCGGCGCCGCCCGGGTCGTCGTGAGCGTCGTCGTCGGCGTGGTGCTGGTGACCGCGTTCGTCGGGTACGCGCTGCGGCGGCGCGACGGCGCGCTGCTCGACATGCGGCTGTTCCGCTACCGGTCGTTCAGCGTCGCCAGCGTGGCCACGTTGGTGATCGGCGCCGTGCTGTTCGCCGCGATGTTCCTGGTGCCGCTGTACTTCCAGATCGTGCGCGGCTACAGCGCGCTCGAGGCCGGCCTGTACATGGCGCCGCAGGGCCTCGGCGCGATGGTCGCGATGGCGATCGCCGGTCGCGTCGTCGACCAGCGCGGAGCCCGCTCCGTCGTGCCGCTCGGCCTGCTGCTGACGCTGCTGGGCACCTTGATGTGGACCCAGGTCGACGGCGACACGAACTCCGCGCTGCTGATCGTCAGCCTGTTCGTGCGCGGCCTCGGCTTCGGCGCGTCGATGATGCCGGCGATGACCGCCGCCTACACGAGCCTCCCGCCCGTGTCGGTGCCGCAGGCCACGACGACGCTGAACATCCTGCAGCGGATCGGTGGCTCGCTGGCCACCGCGCTGGTCGCCGTCCAGCTCCAGCACGGCATCACCGAGCGCATCCCGACAGCCGGCGGCGCCGAGGACGGCGCCACGATGCTGGAGACGGCCGCCCAGGCCGGGCTGCCCGCGCCGATCGCGAACCAGATCGGCGAGGCCTTCGGCGAGACCTTCTGGTGGGTCATCGGCCTGTCCGTCATCGGTTTCGTCGCCAGCCTGTTCCTGCCGAACGCCCCGGCCTCCCAGGCCGCCGGCCGCCAAGGCCTGTCTCTAATACAAATCTCCCAGCCCACGACAACCAGCTAA
>JADGHD010000388.1 GCA_019689615.1 Frankia sp.
ACCCACCCCCAGCCACCACCGTCCCAAGTCACGGTTCGGCCGGTCCGGCTGACTCACGCCCGCGACCCACATACCGCCACTCACCGAGGACCAGCGTCCGCGGATCACCGTCCGGCCGGCCGGACTCATCCAGCACCGTGACAACCACGCCGCCGCTACCCACAGGACGGCCCGCAAACGCCGCCGCCAACACCCGCGCGTAGTCCCGCCGAACCGACCGCACCGCGCCGAACGTCGTGCTGTACCTCTTCGACTTGGCCACCCAGTGACCACAACGAAACGGCGAAGTTCAGAGCAAATAGTGACGCAGATCACAGCTCATGGTGAGCTGTGTCGACGAAGACTCAGGACGTGCCGCGTAGGGCGATCTTGGCGGTGGCCAGGGACACTCCGGCGGCGTCGGCTATCTCCTGTACGGTGTGGGTGCCCTGGGCGCGTACCTCGCGGATGGCGGCGTCGCGTTGCCTGCGGGCCTCGCTGAGGGCCTGTTCCGCCTGGCGTACCTGCGCGGCCAGGGCACGCAGATCATCCAAGGTCCGGCTCGGCATGATCCAAGCCTACCGTCCGCCGTCTAACCGGCCAGACGGCTAACCGGCTAGCCGGTTACACTTCTGTTGTTGGCGGCTTGCGGCGGGTGCGCCCACACCCACCACAAGCCTTGATCACGCATCCTGCGGGAACAGGAGTGGTGACCCATGCCCAGTATTCCGCCGTCGGGTGCCGGTGGCTGGCGCAACCCGTATGAGGGCTGGCCGCTGGTGAGGATCGTTCCGGGCGAGCGCGGCCGGTATGACGTGCTGGTCCAGCCGGGGGCGTCCGTGCATGACCTGGTCGGCGCCACGGCGACCCTGCCGAACGTCGTCTACCTCGACCATCGGCCGGTCCAGCCGGGCGGGGCTGCGGTGCGGCTGCGGTTCCGCTCGCTACCGAACGGCGTCCCGGCCGGCGGCGCGTCCGGCCCGGACCTGTACGACGCTCCCACCGTCGGCGGGGCGGGCGGGTCCGGTGGCTGGGTGCCGTCCGGGGCGGCTCCGGGCACCGGGGCGATCACGCCCTATCAGGAGGCGCTGTATCTGCTGCTGGCGGCGGGGCCGGACGGTCCGACGGGGGCGCGGCTGCGCCGCTGCCTGCTGGGCTGTGATCCTCGGTCGGTGGTGGCGCTGGCGGACATGGTCCGGCAACCGGCCTGCCGGTAGCCCCACCGTCCACACCGGCGGCCGGCATCCCTGCATCACCGGGGCGCCGGCCGCCTGCCGTCCGGCGTGGTCCACGCACCCACCGGATGTGATCTTCACAGACGTCCGGCTGAGCTGATCTCCTCCGTCGGGCGGGCGGCGCATGCCCTACCCCGTGGTTCTCCCGCCCGTGCAAGGGCGCCGACGGCTCGGGCATGCCCGCTGGGCGCCGTGCGTCCCTTGCACGGGCGGGAGGTTCCGGGGTAGCCCACCGGGGCCCGACCGGCGGAGGCGATCAGCGGACCCGCGCGCCACGCCGCCCACCGCCGGCGGCGGCCCCTCCTCCGGAGGAAGGGCCGGGGCCGGGGCAGGGCCCCGGGTTCGGGCTGGCCCTGCGGCCGGACGTTGCCGCGGAAACAAAGCCTCCGCGCAGGCGTGATACCTGCTCTTATCTCCCGGCATTCATCAGCGTCCCCCGCGACGCTCCGACGCGCCGAACGGGCGGCCGGCGCGACACGCCCGGGTGGGGTGCCGAAGGCGGGGCCCCGCCCGGGGCGTGGCGCGGCGGACGGGGTCCTGTTCGGCGCGGCGTGTGCGGCGCGCCTGCCTCGCCATCCCCGTGCGGTCGGCGGCCCGAAGGGCCGCCCTTGAACCCGTAGAGACAATTAGCGACGATCTTGTGCCGGGGTGTCTGCCCTGATACGTCCGCGCAGGTCAGCCAGTTGTTTCCTCGCCAATGGGTGGGAGCAGGTTGTCCGGGCTGTCGAGCCAGAATGTCTGACCGGTGGGGGTGACGGTCAGCCCGAAGCGGGTGTGATCGGGTCGGCCGGCGTCGATCCACCAGCGGTACGCGGCTTCCAGCTCCTCCCAGAGGCGGCGGGGACCTTCATAGGCCACGGCGTGGCTTCCAGTGTCAGACGGGGAGACGGTGGCCCACGATCCGGAAGCACGGTGCGACATTCGTAGAATCGCGCCGTCGTCTTCTTCTCTGGTACTAGTGACCCATCCGAAAAGTCTGGTACTCACCGCGAAACCGGCGTTGAAGTCGACGAACGGCTCGTGGGGATAGTCGCTGGTCCAGGTGAATTGCGCGCCGTCCTGGTTTCCTATCCGCGACAGCGTCTTGTCGGGTCGCTGGTCGCGTAGGTACATGAAGGCGGCTTCGCCGTGAAAGCGACCCGACGCGGTACCGTCGTCTGCCACAGCTAGGCGTGCGAGTGTTCCATATTGAAAGCTGCCAGCGAGAGGGAGCACGATGAGGCCGCCGGGACGGGTCTGCTGTACCCAGGAATAGGGGACATCGAATACGTCGGCAGTGACAACAGTTCGATCATAGGGGGAGCCCTCCGGATACCCGAGAGTGCCATCACCTGTGATTACGGTGACCGGAAGATCGGTCCTTGCCAGACGGGCTCGTGCGTGCTCGGCAACAGTGGGGGCGATCTCGATCGTGATGACGCGCCCGGGAGCTACCTTCTCCCCGATCAGCGCGGCATTGTATCCGGTGCCCGTGCCGATCTCAAGGACAGACAGGCCCTTCTGGAGATCGAGCAGGCCGAGCATCTTGTCCATGAGCCAAGGTGCGGTACTGGAACTTGTCGGAGTGATACCCTTTCCGTCGTAGTGGTCGGTTCCGTCGTCCATCTGCGTGACGATGGCGTCGCCGCCGTTGACCAGTGCCAACCAGGTGTCGGGATCGTCGGCTCGGTTGAGCGGAACCCGCCATCCGTCGTCTCGCCTGACCCAGATCACGTCCGGTATGAAGTCCTCCCGTCTCATGCCGTCCCTGTCCCCCTGCATATCGGGCAGGTCAGGATCTCGTTCATGTTGTCGATGTTTTGCCGTACGACCTTGTCGCCGTCGCATCGCGGGCATTTCGGAGCCTTGTCACGGTGCTTGCCACCGCCTTTGCTTCCGGAGTCATCGCTGGCGTCGTCGTCACGGTGCTTGCCCTTGCCCACGGGAGCCTCCTGCGTCATCCGCGTCCGGTCAGGCCGTGTCTTGTACGTCGCTGCTGGTCAGACGTTGTCGGTTCGGGTGACGGTTCCGATGTGTTCGGCAAGGTCCTCGGCTCCGGGATGGCCTGCGGTGTCCAGTTCCCGGCACAGTTCCGTGAGACGCACGCCCACAATGGCGGACGGAACTGCGGTCGCTGTGATCGCCTTGTGCACGATCGTGACAGCTTCGTCGGGATCGCCGGCCTTGGCATGGGCCGTCGCAAGCGTCACCCGAACCTCCAACAACTCACGTGGCATGTCGGCTGATATCTGCTCGACCGAAGATGGCAGATGCGGGATAGCAGCCTGGGGCTGGCCAGAGTAGAGCAGCGATGCCCCGGCGGCGAAAGCGATTTCCGAAGGGGAAGCCCAGTAGATGTACGGCGGGTCCTCGGCGGGATTCGCTGCCTGGATCGCCTGATAGGCCGCATCAATGGAGTGACGGGCTTGGTACTGGTCGTGGGCGCGGCCGTGGGAACGAGCAAGACCTGCAAAGAGTACGGCTTGTTCGGTGGCGGTGAGCCGTCCGCGTGCTCCTGCCCGTGCGGAGCGGAGCAGGTTAACCGCCGTGTGTGGGTCTCCCGTCTTACGCGCTTGGTCGGCCATGCAGCGCAGGATGTTGGCTCCGATGCCGGGGGCGTCCGCCTCGGCGGCGGCACGCAGACCGACCAGGTAGTACCGCTGGGCGGTGCCGTGGTCTCCGGCGTCGTAGCTGGTCCAGCCGGCGAGGCGGGCCAGTTCGGCGGCGATGGCGTACAGTCCGCGGCCGTCGGTCTCGGTGTAGCTGGCGTTGCGCAGGACTCCGACGACGAGGCGGAGCTGTTCGGTGACCATGCCGTGGACGGCCTGTCCGCCGAGTTTGTCATCCAGGCGGCGCAGGGCGTCCACGGTGGTGGTCAGGTCGGCCACCACTGCGGCATCCGCGCGCTTGCCGGCCAGGGATGCGGTAATACGGGCGGGGTCGGCGATGAGCCATTCGTGGGCGGCGGCGGCCAACGCCACACCGGACAGGGCGATGAATTGGCGGCGCTCCAACGGCGAGCTGCTCGGCGTGGCCGTCGCCTCCTCGAACGCGGCGGCCAACCCGCCGGGAGACCACAGCCGGTCGAATCCGGCATCGGCGGGCGGGGCTCCTCTATGGTGACCGACTCGGCGGGGCTGTTCCACCCGTGCCGGCAGACCGGGGACGCGGAACCCCAACTCCTGGTCGGTTCCGCCGAGCACCTGACGGTAGGCGTGGCGGTATCTGGCCTGGGGATGGTGCCGGCCGGACTCGTGGCGGCGGATCGCTTCGGGGGATGCGGTGGGTGTGGGGAGCACGCGGTTGAGCGCGTCGGCCAACTGCTCCTGTGTCAGCCCTGCCTGTTCGCGGGCGTGTCGAAGTCGGTGCGGGTCCCAGCCGTGATGTTGCGCCATGGGTCGTGCTCCGCTCGGTTCCGCTCCTGCCACGGTGCGTGGATAGCAAGGACGGTAACCGGTCGAACACGGCTGTCCAGGGAGGTTCGGACAACGGCCACGGTGTCGCCGGGAAACGTCCGGTAGCGGGCGGAAGTGTGGGGCGGTGTGTGGGGTCGGATGTCCGGCGGATGTTTCACCCCCACAGCAAGCCCCGGGATCCGGCTGTTTCGCCTGACAGGGTGCTGCGGCGGGCGTTACCGGACAGTGCGGATCTCTGCGGCTTCGTTCTGGGACGCCGGCATGGGCCGGGGTGAACTGCCTGTAGCGGTTCTGGTCGGGCTGAGGTCGTCTCCTCGGCCGGGGCCGTGTGGTGGGCATGCCGTCCTGTCCGGGGCCGTTGGCCGGCGGGTGGGTGTGCCTGGCCGGGTGGTCTCGGACGGCGCGGCTGGTATCCCCCGTGGGTCGCACACATGCCCGTTTGAGCTTGACCCCTGAGCACGGACACCTCGCCTGAGGTGGCCCCCGGCCGCCAGGGAGGATGTCGACCATGCCCGCTCCTCACCCGCCCGAGTTCCGC
>JADGHD010000389.1 GCA_019689615.1 Frankia sp.
ACCCCGGCCGGCGCGGGCTCGGCCGGGGTGGTCGACGACTCGGGGGTGTCCGCCAGGGCGGCGTCCGCGCCGGCCGCGGCGGGGGGCTCCGGCTCGCCGGCGCTGGCCGCGGCGGGGGCCTCGTCCCCGGCGGCGGACGCGGTGACCGGCTCGGCCGCTGCGGGCTGCGCCGCCGGCGGCTCGGGCAGCGCTGGCTCGATCACGGGCGTCGCGGCGCGGCGGGCCCTGGCCCGGCGGCGCGGCGTGGGCGCCTCGGCGCTCGCCGCCGCGTCCGCGCCGGCGGTTTCGGCGCCGGCCTGCGGCGCTGGCGTGGGGGAAGTGGTGGGTTCGGGCGCGGCGACCGGCGTGTCCGCGGTACCGGGCTGGCTGACCGCAGCCGGCGGCGGTGCCGGCGGGACGGAGATGACCGACCGGACCGCGCGGCGGCGGCTGCGGCGCGGCTCCTGCGGCTGCTCCTCCGCTGCCGGGTCCTGCGACGCCTCGTCCTGCGCGGCGGGTGGTTGTGGGTGGGCGGTTGCCGGATTGTCGTCGGCCGCGGCGCCCGCGTCGGTCGCCGGTTCGGCCTGCGCGACCGGCTCCGTTGGCGCGGGCTGCGCCGGGGCGGCGGTCTCGTCCTCGCCCACCTCGGCGTCAAGGTCGGTTTCCGCCGTGAGGTCGGCCGGCTCGGCATCAGGTGGTGGTTCGGTGGCGTCCGGCCCGTCCGCCGCCTCGGGCGGCTGGCCGGTCGCCTCGGCGGCGCTACCTGCGTCAACGCCGCTGGTCGTGGTGGGTGTGTCAGCTGTCTGGGTGGTGATCCCGGGGGTGGCGGGTGTCAGGTCCACAACGGGTGGCGGTCCTGCCGGCCGGCCAGCGGCGCGGCGGCGCCGGGATGATGCGGCGGATGATGACTCCGCCGCTGCCGTTGTGTCGTTGTCGTCGCCGGGGATCAGAGTGTCGTCGGGCACGGGGTATGAAGCCTCTCGGGCTCCCGGGCGCGCCGCCGGCAGGCAGTCGCGTCCGCGCAGAAGCCGTTGTCTCGTTCGGCGGGTATCCGCCGTAATCCTGCGACGCCCTGCATCACGCTTGGAGTCGACCCGCCAGCCGGCCCGTGTCGCTCGTGTTCGGCGCCAGTGGGTCCGCCAGGGTCCCGTCGGCCTGAACCAGTCCCTGCTCAAGCCTCGTGGGCTCCGGCGGGACCGGAAACGTCAGCGTCGGGACGGCGACCACGGCTAGGGCGGTCAGCACGTCGTCTGGTCGCACAGCGGGCGTCGTGTGCCGCACGACCACGTCCAGTATCGCACAGCCGGCGCTGTCCGCACGGCAAACGCCGCAGATCACCGAGCCGCGCACGTCGACGGTGGCCCGTCCCCTCCTGGTCGTCCGCTCCACCTCGACACGGTCGGTCGCCAGCAGCGCGTCCAGCGCGCGGCCCAGGTCGGCGACGTCCACGCCGGGCACGCGGATCGCCCAGCGGGACGCCTCGAGCCTCGCCGCCAGCGGCCGGTCGTCGGCCGGCACGCACGCCGTCACGTCCAGCCCGGGCGGCAGCGCGGCGTCGAGCGCCACCCGCAGCGCCTCCGGGGCGACGTCGGCGGCCAGCGCCAGCTCGACGTACTCCGCCTCGCTCGCGGCGCCCGTCGGGACCCCGTTGGTCCAGGAGATCCGCGGGTGCGGGCTGAACCCGGCGGAGTAGGCCATCGGCACCCGCGCCCGGCGCAGTCCGCGCTCGAACGAGCGGGTCACGTCGAGATGGGACAGGAAGCGCAGCCGTCCGCGCTTGGCGAAACGAACCCGGACCCTGGCCACCGGCGGTGCCGGCGGCGGGCCGTCAGGACGACGCGGCGGCACTGGCCGTCTCCGCGCGGGTCGGCAGCGGCGCCGCCGGGGTCAGCGGCAGCAGCTTGCGGTGCGTCGGGCCGGTCTGGATCTCCGTTCCCATGGTCGGGCAGACGCCGCAGTCGTAGCAGGGCGTCCAGCGGCAGTCGTCCAGCTCGGTCTCGCGCAGCGCGTCCTGCCAGTCCGACCACAGCCAGTCGCGGTCGAGGCCGGCGTCCAGGTGGTCCCATGGCAGGACCTCGCGCTCGGGGCGCTCCCGGGTGGTGAACCAGTCCAGCGACACCCCGAGCGGGGTGAGTTCGGCCTCGGCGGCCCGCTCCCAGCGCTCGAACGAGAAGTGCTCGCTCCAGCCGTCGAACCGGCCACCCTCGCGCCATACCCGCTCGATCACCCGGCCGACCCGCCGGTCGCCGCGGGCGAGCAGGCCCTCGATGATCCCGGGGCGGCCGTCGTGGTAGCGGAAGCCGACCGCGCGGGCGATCTCCCGGTCGCCGCGCACCGCCTCCCGCAGCAGCCGCAGCCGGTGGTCGGTGGTCTGCCAGGACGCCTGGGCCGCCCACTGGAACGGGGTGTGCGGCTTGGGCACGAACCCGCCGATCGAGATCGTGCACCGGATGTCGCGCTGGCCGCTGGCCGCCCGCCCGGCCCGGACGACCTCCCGGGCGAGCCGGGCGATCGCGAGCACGTCCTCGTCGGTCTCGGTGGGCAGGCCGCACATGAAGTACAGCTTCACGTGCCGCCAGCCCTGGGCGTAGGCCGTGCTGACCGTGCGGATCAGGTCCTCCTCGCTGACCATCTTGTTGATGACCCGGCGTAGCCGCTCCGACCCACCCTCCGGGGCGAAGGTCAGGCCGCTGCGCCGGCCGTTGCGGGAGAACTCGTTGGCCAGCGTCACGTTGAACGAGTCCACCCGGGTGGACGGCAGCGACAGCGAGGTGTTGGTGCCCTCGTAGCGGTCGGCCAGCTGGGTGGCGATCTCGGCGATCTCGCTGTGGTCGGCGCTGGACAGCGACAGCAGCCCGACCTCGGAGAAGCCGGACGCGGACAGCCCCCGGTCGACCATCTCGCCGATCGTGTCGATCGAGCGCTCCCGGACCGGCCGCGTGATCATGCCGGCCTGGCAGAACCGGCAGCCGCGGGTGCAGCCGCGGAAGATCTCGACGCTCATCCGCTCGTGCACGGTCTCGGCGAACGGCACCAGCGGGGCCTTGGGGTACGGCCAGGCGTCCAGGTCGGACAGCGTGTGCTTGGCCGGGCGGGCCGGGATGTCGGGCAGCGTGGGGGTGACCGCGGCGATCGCGCCGTCCGGGCGGTAGGTCACCTCGTAGAACGACGGCACGTAGACCAGCCGGCGGCGGGCCAGCCGGTGCAGCAGCTCGGTGCGGCCACCGGGCGAGCCCTCGGCCCGGAACGCGCGGACCACGTCGGTGATCCCGAGCACCGCCTGCTCGCCGTCGCCGAGGACGGCGGCGTCGATGAAGTCGGCGACCGGCTCCGGGTTGAACGCGGCGTGCCCACCGACGATCACCAGCGGGTGGTCGTCTGTGCGGTCCGCGGCGTGCAGCGGGATGCCGGCGAGGTCGAGCACGGTGAGCAGGTTCGTGTAGCCCAGCTCGGTGGCGAAGCTGACGCCGAGGACGTCGAAGTCGGCGACCGGGCGGTGCGCGTCGACGGTGAACTGGGGCACCCCGTGCGCGCGCAGCTGCTCCTCCATGTCGGGCAGAACCGCGTAGGTCCGCTCGGCCAGCACATCCGGCTGCTCGTTGAGGATCTCGTAGAGGATCTGCAGGCCCTGGTTGGGCAGGCCGACCTCGTAGGCGTCCGGGTAGAGCAGGCACCAGCGGACGGCCGCCGAGTCCCACGGCTTGACGACGGAGTTGCCCTCACCGCCGACGTACTGCACCGGCTTGCGGACCCGGGGCAGCAGCGGCTCCAGGCGAGGGAACAGCGACTCTCCGGACATGGGGCAAGCCTACGGGTCCCCGGCGCGGCTCGGCGCCCGCTCGGCCACCGTCCGCTACAGCGCGTAGGGGTCGCTGCGGGCGCGCAGCCGGACGTTCTGCAGCAGGCCAACGGCGATCATGTTGGCGAACATGGCGGAACCGCCATAGGACAGGAACGGCAGCGGAAGGCCGGTGACCGGCATGATGCCCAGCGTCATGCCGATGTTCACGAAGAGCTGGAAGGAGAACCAGCACACGACGCCGGTACAGACCAGCGCGCCAAACGCGTCGCCGGCGTCGGCGGCGATCGACAGCGCCCGCCACAGCACCAGCCCGAGGACGACGATCACCCCGCCGGCGCCGAGATAACCCAGTTCCTCGCCGGCCACCGTGAACACGAAGTCGGTCTGCTGCTCCGGCACGAACTGGCCCTGGGTCTGCTGGCCCTGGAACAGCCCGCGGCCGAGCACTCCCCCGTTGGCGATCGCGATCTTGGCCTGGTCGACGTTGTAGCCGGCACTCGTGCGGGCGGCGGCCTCGCCGGAGACGAACGAGGTGAGCCGCGCCTCCTGGTACGGCTTGAGCAGGTTGAACTGCAGGATCGCCGCGCCGAACAGGACACCGCAGATGACCAGCCCGAGCACCCAGCGCCGCGGCGCGCCGGAGACCGCGAGCATCCCGAGGACCACGAACACCAGCACCATCACGGTGCCGAAGTCGGGCTGCAGCATGATCAGCCCGATCGGCACCGCGGCGAGCGCGAGTACCAGCAGCACGTCGCCGTTGCCCGGCCGGGCGGCCTGGACCCCGTCCCGGCCGTCGCGCTTCTCGCCGAGGATCATCGCGGTGCCGACGACCAGCGCGACCTTGGCGAACTCCGACGGCTGGAGCTGGAAGCCGGCCGGCAGCACGATCCACGAGTGCGCGCCGTTGATCGTCGTGCCCACCAGCAGCACGGCGACCAGGCCCACCAGCGACCCGAGGTAGACGAACGGGGCGTAGGCCCGCAGCAGCCGGTAGTCCAGCAGCATCGCGCCCGCCCCGAGCACCATGCCGATGCCGAGGTTGAGCAGGTGGCGCTTGAGGAAGAGGTTCGGGTCCCCGCCCGAGTCGATCAGCCGCTGCCGGGTCGCCGACCAGACCAGCAGCGCGCCCAGCACCGCCAGCGCCAGCACCGCGACCGCCAGCACCCAGTCGAGCCGGCGCAGCGGCGAGTGCCGGCCGGCGGCCCGCTCCCGCAGCTGCCCGATCCGGCCTCGCGACGACACCGGCGACGAGCGCAGCGCGGTGGCGCCGAGTTCCTCCACCTCGTCGCCTCCCTCCCCGCATCGTGCGGTCGTTCGCCCAGCTACCGCGTGCCCGCGCCCGCCC
>JADGHD010000390.1 GCA_019689615.1 Frankia sp.
GCCCCCGGCACGAAGGGCAAGGGCGCTGGCCGGCCGGTGTCGACGACCAAGGCGGGCACGCCTGCGCAGCCCACCGGCGCTGCCAAGACGGGCGCCGACGGGCGGCGGACCAGCTCGGCCCCGGCCGGCACGCGTTCTCCTCGCGGCACCTCCGCCCGCTCGGCTGCCTCGACCGCGACGACGTCGACGACGTCCGCGCCCGAGCAGACCGCCGTGAACGGGTCGGCGCCCGCCGGCCAGGAGGAGCCGGTCGCCAGCGTCAGCAAGCCCGCGGGCAAGGCCACGAGCAAGCCGGCGCCGGCCGGCACGACCCGGCATGTCGGCGGGTCCCGGCCGGCGAAGCGGCGCGGCAAGGGGAAGCGTCCCGGTGGACGCCGCTGAGCGCCCCTGACCGGCGTACTGTCCTTTCCGCGGATCCCCCCTAGTCCATGGAGTGACGCAGATGACCGGTTCCGACGTCGACCTCGATCGGGACGAGGACACGGCCCGGGCGGACTCCGCCGAGATCTCGGCGGACCGGCTGACAGCGCTGGAGCAGGAAGGCGAGATCGCCGCCGACTACATCGAGGGCCTGCTCGACATCGTCGACATGGACGGCGACCTTGACCTCGACGTCGAGGGCAACCGCGCGGTCGTTGCCGTGGTCGGCGACGGTCTGGAGAAGCTGATCGGGCCGAACGGGGAGGTCCTGGAGGCGCTGCAGGAGCTGACCAGGCTGGCCGTCCTGCAGAAGACCGGCGAGCGCAGCCGGCTGATGCTCGACGTCGGCGGGCACCGGGCCCGGCGCCGGGCCGAACTGCGGGAGCTGGCCACCGAGGTGGCCAAGCGCGTCCTCGGCGGCTCCAAGCGGGAGAAGCTGGCCCCGATGACCCCGTTCGAGCGCAAGGTCGTGCACGACGTCATCGCGGGCCTCGACGGGGTGCGCAGCGAGTCCGAGGGCGAGGAGCCCAACCGCTGCGTGGTTGTTCTTCCGGCCTGACCAGGCAACCGGCAGCGGCGGCCCCGGGTGCCCTGGGCCCGCGCCGGCACGACATTGGCGGGAGCCGCGGTCACCGGCGGGCACCCGCGGGCGCGGCAGGCACAGGGGGACGGGGTGGGCACCGCGAGCGCGCAACGGGGCGCGCGACCGGGCGGACCGGGTGAGCCCGCGAAGCTGGCGTTACCGGCGGCCGACAGGCGCCCGGCTCGACGTGCCCGGCAGCGGCTGGAGCCGTTCTGGACGGAGCTGTTGTGGGCCGGCGGCGTGGCCGCGCTGCTCGCGGGCGTCTGCGTCGTCCTGCGGGACTACCTGAGCCGCCCGTTCTGGTACGACGAGATCTGGCGGGCGCACTTCGTCAGCGAGCCGGTGGCCACCTTCTGGCCGGAGCTCGCCAACGCCAACACGCCGTCCGCGCTGGGCTGGCTGATCGTCGAGCGGCTCGGCGGCGAACTGTTCGGCTGGCACACCTGGGTGGCCCGGCTGCCGGGGTTCGTCGCGCTGCCGCTGCTCGCAGCCGCGATCGTCTGGCTCGGCGCCCGCTTCACCGGCCCGCCGGCCGCGGCCGCCGCCGCGCTGTGGATCTGCCTGAGCACCACCCTGCTCGACCTCGGGACGCAGCTCAAGCCGTACACCATCGAGACGCTGGCCGCCGTCGTCGCGGTGGCGCTGTGGCTGGGCGGCCCCGGCATAGCCCGCCGGACCACCGCCGGCGTGGTCAGCCTGTTCTCGGTGCCGGCCGTGTTCGTCATCGGGCCGCTCGCGCTGGCCGACGTGGTCCTGGGCGGGCGGGCCGGCCGAGCCAGCCGGGCGCTGGCCACCCTGCCGGCGCTCGCCCTGACCGGCCTGCACACCCTCCTGTTCCTGCGCCATCAGTCCAGCCAGCGCCGCGGCACTTACTGGGACGCGCACTTCCTGGCCGGCCGCGACCTCGGCGACGCGCTCGGCTTCGTCGCCACCCAGCTACGCGACCTGGTCACCGGCACTCCTCCGGGGATCGACCGGTACGACCCGAGCCTGCTGCACGCCCCCACCGACGGGTCGTGGCTGGGCCTGTGGCTGGTCGGGCCCGCCGTGGTGTGTGCCGGGGTGGCCGGGGTGGTCGCGCTGGCCCGCCGGCACGACGGCCGGATGCTGCTGGCCACGCTCGTCGGGGCGCAGGTCGCGATGCTCGCCGCCAGCGCCGTGCGGTACTGGCCGTTCGGCCCGACCAGGACCAACCAGTTCGTGGTCCCACTGATCGTCATCGTGGTGGTCGCCGGTGCCGTCACGCTGGTGCGCGGCCTGATGCGGCGGGTGCTCGCCCTCGGCCTCGCCCGCGACCCGGCCGGCGACGCCGCGCGGACCGGTGTCGCCCGGGCGGCCGGCGCGCTCGTGCTGGTGACCGCGCTGGCCGCGGCGAGCCTGGTCGGTGGCGTCGCCGCGGTCGCCCGCTCGGAGCGGCTCTACGACAACCGGGACCGGCTGCGCGGGCTGGACCTCACCCTCGACGCCGCCATCGCCGCCCGTCGCCTCTACCAGCCCGGCGACGTGGTCGTCGTCGGCGGGCGGCTGATCCGGTCCGGCTGGATCTACGCGATGGAGGCGAGCGAGGACCAGCCCCTGCGCCCCGCCCTGCTGCCACCGCGGCCGCCGCAGGCCGGGGATCGCGAACCCCCTCGGGTCCCCCGGTCCGGCACGCTGTTCTTCAGCGAGACCGGCACCGGTAGGCTGGCCCGGGACGTCGCCAGCCTGCCCGGCGCCCGGCGCCTGCTGCTGTTCGTCTTCGACGTCGACGCCGAGGCGACCAGGCCGGACCTCACCGACCTGACCAGAGCCGGCTGGTGCCGCGCCGGCTCCTATGACTTCGAGCTCACCGGCACGCTCACGGTCCTCACCCGCTGCCCGCCGGACGACGGCGCGCCCGCCGACGAGTCGCCGACGGGCTGACCGTCCTCGCCGAGCGGCCTGGCGGCAGCGGCGCCGCTTGCCCGCAGCCGTGCGGTGGCGCCAATCGGGGCTCGACGACGACGGCGTCGCCGCTGCTGGCTCGTCAGGGGATGCCGCGCCGCGCGGCTGCGCATCGGTTCGCGCTCGCGGGTCCGCCGGGCTCGCGAGCGGCGGCGGTGGCCGGGAGGTCACCGCGTCTGTCGCGGGTCCAGGGGGAATCGTCCGTACTAGGAGTATCGGGTCGCCTCCGCCGTGCGCCTCCCGAATGCGGCCCGGTCGGGCTATCCGAACAAGGCGTGTGCCGGTCTCGGCCGCACCCGCGGAGAAGGCCGGACGGCGGCCGCCACCGACGAGCCGGTCGGACTGTCGTGGCCTCGGGCAACAGAGCGCCGTGGCACGAGCGGGCTGGGAACGGCGTGGCCCGCCGGGCAGGGCGCCAGGCGCCGCCCCTCGGTTCCTCGCCGGGTCGGGCGGGCTCGCGGTACCCCGTACCGATGGGCGTGAGGTCAACGGGGATGCTGGTTGGGTGCACGGAGTGGGAGCCGAGGTGAGCGCGCCGCCGGCGGTGGCGGAAGAGCTGTTCGGGGCGGCGTTGCCGGCGGCAGTGCGGTACGCGGAGCTGCTGGCAACGGCCGGGGTCGAGCGCGGGCTGATCGGGCCGCGGGAGACGGAGCGGCTGTGGGACCGGCACCTGTGCAACTGTGCGGTCCTGGCGGAGATCGTCCCGTCTGGGGCGTCCGTGGTGGATGTCGGTAGCGGCGCGGGCCTGCCGGGCATCCCGCTGGCGCTCGCCATGCCGGAACTGCGGGTCGTGCTGCTGGAGCCGATGGAGCGGCGGTGCGTCTTCCTGGGGGAGGCGGTCGCGGAGCTGGGGCTCGCCGACCGGGTAGCGGTGACGCGCGGGCGGGCTCCGGACGCGGCCGCCGGGCGGTCCGGACTGCGGGCCGAGGTCGTCGTGGCGCGCGCGGTGGCGCCGTTGGCGAAGTTGTCCGGCATGCTCCTTCCGCTGCTCGTGCCCGGAGGTGTCATGCTTGCGATGCGTGGTTCGCGAGTTGAGGACGAGCTCGCGGAGGCGCGGGCCAGCCTGCGGGCGCAGGGCTGGCGCGACGTGCGGGTCGTCCGGTGTGGGGTGGGTCGACTGGACGAACCCACCCGTGTCGTGACGGCGGCGCGCGGGTCCGGCGGGGCGGAACGGCGTGGCGGCGGAGAGCAGCACGATGGAAGACAGCGTGGACGGACAGCGAAGCCCGCACGTGGGGCACGCGGACGGGCGTGTTCCACGTGAAACAGCGTCGGTGGGCGGAGGGGTCATCGACCCCCTGGACCCGTCGACCCCGATTGGAGCGGCGGCGGCAGCAGCAGTGGAAGCACTGACCATGGAACGGCGACGTCCCTTCCCCCGGCCCAGCCGGCGACGGATCTTCGCCGTCGCGAACCAGAAGGGCGGCGTCGGAAAGACCACGACGACCGTCAACCTCGCGGCCGCGATGGCCATGCACGGCGTGCGCGTACTCGTCATCGACCTGGACCCGCAGGGCAACGCCTCGACGGCGCTCGGGGTGGACCACCGTTCGGGCGTGCCGTCCATCTACGAGGTGCTCCTCGGCGACCGGCCGCTCGACGAGGTGGTGGTCCGGTCCGGCGAGTCGGAGAACCTCTACTGCGCGCCCGCGACGATCGACCTCGCCGGCGCCGAGATCGAGCTGGTCTCGGTCGTCGCCCGGGAGAGCCGGCTGCGCCGGGCCATCGCCTCGCTCTCGCGGGAGGTGGACTACGTCTTCATCGACTGCCCGCCCTCGCTGGGGCTGCTCACGGTGAACGCCCTCGTGGCGGCGAAGGAGCTGCTCATCCCGATCCAGTGCGAGTACTACGCGCTGGAGGGCCTCGGGCAGCTCCTGAAGAACGTGGAGCTGGTGCAGGCCCACCTGAACCAGGACCTCCGGCTGAGCACCATCCTGCTCACCATGTACGACTCGCGTACCCGCCTGGCCGACCACGTGGTTCAGGACGTCAAGAACCACTTTGGTGACCGGGTGCTCAGCACCACCATCCCCCGCAACGTCCGGCTGGCCGAGGCGCCGAGCTATGGCCAGTCGGGCCTGACCTACGACCCGGCCTCCCGCGGGTCGCTGTCCTACCTCGCGGCCGCCCGGGAGCTGGCCGAGCGCGGGGTCGATGCGCCGCCGCCCGCCCAGCCGCAGACC
>JADGHD010000391.1 GCA_019689615.1 Frankia sp.
CTGACCGCTGACGTGGCCGGCCTCCGGGCTGGCGAGCCAGGCCACGAGCGGGCTGCACAGCGACGGGTCCTTGGGATCGAACTCGTCCTCGGGCCGCTCGTCGGGCTCGACCGCCTTTGGCTGGCCGGGCATGGTGCTCGACAGCCGGGTCAGGCCGCCCGGCCCGATCACATTCACCGTCACGCCGATGCTGGCCAGCTCCAGCGACAGGGTCTGGCTGAGGCCGACGATGCCGGCCTTGGCGGCGCTGTAGTTGGTCTGGCCGAAGTTGCCCTGCAGCCCAGCCCCGGAGGTCGTGTTGATGATGCGCCCGTAGACGGTGCCGCCCGCGGCCTTGGCCGCGGCCCGCCAGCGCTTTGCGGCCGCCCGGCTGACCAGCCAGGTGCCGCGCAGGTGCACCCGCAGGACCAGGTCGAAGTCCTCCGTGGTCATGTTCCACACCGCGCGGTCGCGCACGATCCCGGCGTTGTTGACCACAATGTCGAGGCGGCCAAACTCGTCGAAGGCACGGCCGACCATCGCCTCGGCCTGCTCCTCGTCACTCACGTCGCCGAAGTCCGCGACGGCCCTGCCGCCACGCTTCTCGATGATCCGGACCACCTCCTCGGCGTCGCGACCGCGCCCCTCGCCGCTGACGGAAGTCCCCAGGTCGTTGGCGATCACGGTCGCGCCGTGCTTCGCAAGTTCCAGTGCGTGGCCGCGGCCGATACCGTGGCCGGCTCCCGTCACCAGTGCGATCTTGCCGTCGAGCAGGCCTGCCATGCGAAACTCCCTGTGCACGTTAGTGGGTCTGGGCCGGTCGGAAAACCGGGACGGTGACGTCGTCGGTCAGCTCCCGGAAGGCGACTGTCAGCGGCATCCCGATGCGTAGCTCGGCCGGGTCGCAGTCGACGATGTTGGTCATCACCCGGGGACCCTCCTCGAGGTCCACGAGCGCCGCCACGTACGGGATCCGCTCGGCGAAGGGGGCCAGGTCGTTCACGAACACCGTCGAATAGGTGTAGAGCGTTGCCCGACCGCCTGCGTCCTCCCAGACGACGTCCTCGCTCCAGCAGAACGGGCAGAACGGACGGGGATAGTGGTGCGCCCGGCCGCAGGCCGCGCAGCGCGCGATCAGGAACCGGCCCTGCCGGGCGGCGTCCCAGAACGGCCTGCTCTCCTCCTCGATGGTCGGAAGGTCGGCCCGGGGTGTGCTGCTCGCCATCTCGTCTCCTCTGGTAGCTACCAGCCGCGGTATTCGGGGGAGCGGCGTGCGACGAACGCGGCCACCCCCTCCCGCGAGTCGTGGGCGTGGGACTGCAGTTCCTGGGCCATGCCCTCGGCCAGGAAGGCCGCGGCGCGATCGACGTCCAGGGACTCGTTGAACAGGCGCTTGGTCAGCGAGATCGCGCTGGTCGCGGCGCCGGCCAGGCGCTGGACGAGTTCCTCAGCCGTGGCAGCGAGTTCCTCGGCCGGCACGACGCGGTTGACCAGCCCGAGCGCGAGCGCTTCCCGGGCCGGCAGCCTGTCGCCGAAGAAGGCGAGCTCCTTGGCCTTCTGCATGCCGATCCGGCGCGGCAGCAGGTAGGCCCCGCCGGCGTCGACGACCAGGCCACGCAGTACGAAGGACTCGATGAACGTCGCGTTCTCGGAGGCCACGACCAGGTCGGCGGCGTAGGCGAGATGCGCGCCGAGACCGGCCGCCGGGCCCTGCACGACCGCGACCACCGGCTTGCCGCAGTCGAGGACGGCGGCCACCAGACGCTGGGCGCCGGTCATGATGCGGCGCATCGCGTCCGTGACGCGGCGCTCAGCGCCGCTCGCCCCGCCGCGGGCGATGCCTGTGACGTCCGCGCCGGAGCAGAAATGCCGCCCGTTCGCGGCGAGCACCACCACGCGGACCCCGGGATCGGTGTCGGCCTGGGCGAGCAGGTCGACGATCAGGTCGCGCATTTCTGGCTGGATCGCGTTCGCGGCGTCGGGCCGATTCAGGGTGATCGTTGCCACGCCCTTCTCAACCGTGTGCAGAACCGTCGAACCGCGAGGGGTATCTGACGTCATCGTCACTTCTTATCACGCCTCGCCGGTGGGTGGCATCGCCTTGACGTCGAAGCCGGCGTTCGTGATGATCGGCGGTGGGTCGTTCGCTCGGTGGGTTCGAGATCGCGCTCGGTCTCGTTCGAGATCGGCCATGTGGTGGCATGAGGGGCGCCCCTTGGGTGAC
This sequence comes from Frankia sp., assembly GCA_019689615.1. Taxonomy (GTDB): domain Bacteria; phylum Actinomycetota; class Actinomycetes; order Frankiales; family Frankiaceae; genus Pseudofrankia. The sequence continues at coordinate 2,204 of JADGHD010000391.1, forward strand.
CGGCCGGGGTGGGTGCCCCGCCTCCGGTGAGCGCGCCCGCGTCGCCGCCGAGCCGACCGCCCGACCGGCTGCGGTGAAGGTCGCCGGAGCCGCGGTCGCGAACGGTTCCGCCTTCACGTGGCCGATGCCGCGGGCTGGCCAGTGATCAAGATGTCTTTCCTGGGGCGGACCCGTCGGGCCCCTCGTCCTCGGTTGTGGCTGGCGCACCGCCTCACCTAGACGTCTCTGTTAGATCCAAACTGGGAGCGGGTGCTCTCCCGCTCGGGCTGTGACGCGTGACGGACTGGTATGCGCAGGAGAGCGGGGACATCGGCCTCGGTGAAGCCGTGAACATCTGAGCACAGATGTGACATTGACGTTAGATGTCTGTCAGGAGAAGATGTGCCGGCCGTCGTGGGCACAGGCCGGGGAGCCAGTGCCTCCTTCGGCGATCCAGGCCGGGACGGCGGACGAGAAAACGATCTGTCGAGGTGCGGCGGACAGCGTCGGCCATGGTGGCGGGTCGTCGACGACAAGGAGATGCTGATGTTTCTCTTGGGACGGCGGAGGTTTCGGTATCGAGGTGCGATCGGATGCCTGGCCGCCTGCACGGCCTTAGCGCTGGTGATCGGCGCCTGCGGTGACGATGGTGGTGATGACACGGCCGCCGGGGGCGGCACCTCCTCCACGTCGGCGCCGACCGGCTCGCCGATCAAGATAGGCAACGTCGGGCTGTACAGCGGCGCTTTCGGCGCCCAGAACCAGCGGGGTGTGGACGCGCTGGTCGCATGGTCGAAGTGGGTCAACGCCCACGGCGGCATCAACGGGCATCCGGTCGAGGTAATCGTCAAGGACGACCAGGGTGACCCGACCAAGTCGATCGCGGCGGTCCGGGAGCTGGTCGAGCAGGAGAAGGTGATCGCGCTCGTCGGCAACTTCGCGGGTGCCACCGACGGCGCCTGGCGGGACTACGCCGAGGAGAAGCAGATTCCCGTGATCGGCGGGATCACGACCACCGCCCAGTACGGCGAGTCGCCGATGTTCTTCGCCGCGAGCGCCAACTCGCTGGGCTATCTCACCGGCGAGCTGTACGGCGCGAAGCTCGCCGGCGCATCGAAGGTCGGCATGGTCGTCTGCGCCGAGCAGGCAGCCTGCGCCGAGGCGAACGGCCTGATCTCGCAGGTCTCCGCGTCGGTCGGGATCGAGTCGGCCGGGGTGCAGACGGCGGCCGCCGCCGCCCCGAACTACATCTCGCAGTGCATCGCCATGCGGAACTCGGGTGTCGACGCCGTGGTCACCAATGTGCCCGCCCAGGTCACCGAGCGGCTGATCAAAGACTGTTCGACGCAGCGCTACGAGCCGATCTACATCTTCTCCGGCGGCGTCTTCCAGGAGAACCTGATCCGGCCGGAGAGCGAAGGCAGCTGGGTGGTCTCCGGCGCCCCGCTGTGGTTCGGCGACGAGCCGTATCTCAACGATTTCAGGGCAGCGCTGGAGCAGTACACCGACAACGAGCCGGACGGGTTCGCCAGCCGTGGCTGGCAGGCAGGCCTGCTCTTCGCGGCCGCGGCGAAGAACGTCTCGGCGAAGCCGACTAGCGCGGAGATTCTCGAGGGGCTGTACGCGCTGAGCGGCCAGCCGTTGGGGGAGTGGTCGCCGCCGCTGAGCTTCACCAGGGGTGAACCGAACAGTGTCGGCGCGTGCAACTGGTACGCCCAGATCGTCGACGGGAAGCTGACCACACCCAAGGGCTACGACCCCATCTGCATCGAAGAGTGATGCCAGGGTCGGGCGCGCTCCCGCCCTAGAGCGGGGGCGCGCCCGTCATCTCCGCGGTCAGCCGCCCGCCCTCGCCCAGGGCAGGCAGGGGCGGGCATTACCGGTAGACTAGACGAGTAATACCGATCGTCGTAGGCGATCAGGGATCGGGTGACGGGCGCGGCGGTCCTGTTGTTGCGCCAGATCGCCGCGGCCATCGCCAGCAGGCGCTGGGCGACGCGGACCGCGACGCCCCTTGAGGGTGTCGTTGACCGACTCGATGAGCTGGCGGGCCTTCTTGAGCATCGGCTCGCCGTGGCGCTGTGTCTCGTCCTTGCGGTGCGGCCGGAGCAGGTCGATGCGCTGGGCGGCCAGCGCCGCCTCGAGGCTCTTCGAGGCGGACCCCTTGGCCGCAGTGAGCAGGATCTGGCCGCGTTCGGCGATCAGGGTGGCGTCGTGTTCGAGCATCGCGGCGAGCACCTCCCGTTCGCCGATCTCCGGGTTGGCCAGGGCCCCCAGGATCGGCATGCCGGCCGGGGTGGTGACGAGGTAGAGCATGAGCCCCCAGTAGGACCGGGAGTGTGACGCGCAGTAGCCGTAGCCGGCCCAGCCGGCCAGGTCCGAGCGGCGCGTGGTCGGCCGCGGCATCCCGCACGGGACCGGGGTCGCATCCGTGACCCAGTGGTTGTCGAACCAGAAGTCGCTGTCGGCCGCCACCGTTCGGATCATGTTCTTGACCAGGGGTAACGCCGCCTCCAGCCGCCGGTTGTGGCCGGACTGGCCCGGCAGGTACGCGAACACCCCGGCCAGGTGCTTGCGGGCGTGGCGCAGCCAGCGGGCCTCGGGGTGGTGCCCGAGCAGCGCCTGGGCGACCGCGAGGCAGACGAGTTCGGAGTCGCTGAGCGTGGGTGGCCGTCCGGTCCGTCGCCGTCCTCCGATCCGGTCGTCGATCTACCCATGGAGTGCGGTCAGGAGAGTTTCCAGGTCTTGCGTCACAGCTCGATCTTGGAAGCCCTCTCTCAATGGCCGGCCACAGGCCGCCCCCAGCCTTAGCTTGTCGTTTAACCTTTTGACGTCACGCTGCGTGATAGGCGCAGGTGGCATGAGGTGGTCCCGCGCGTCGTGCTGACGTGAAGCGGCCTCCTGTTGA
>JADGHD010000392.1 GCA_019689615.1 Frankia sp.
CACCCGTTCCGGGGCCCACCCGACCAGGCGGGTCAGCCGAGCCGGAACAGGTAGACCCCGCGGGCACCGCCGACGGCCAGCCGGTCGGGGCCGCACCAGTGGCAGTCCCGAAGCGACCCGTCGAGCCGCACCATGGCGACCCGCTCGCCGTCCGGCGTCCAGACCCGCACCGCCTGGTCGCGGCCCACCGACGCGATCCGGGCGCCGTCGCGGGAGACCGCGAGCGCACGCACCCCGTCGGTGTGCCCGGCCAGCTCGGCGCGCGCGGCGCCGGTGCGCGGGCCCCAGATCCACACGGTCTCGTCCCGCCCGGCCGCGGCCAGCCACGAGCCGTCCGGTGCCGCCGCCAGCACGCTGACCTCGTCCAGGTCACCGCCGAGCACGGCGAGGCCGGTACCGGCGCGCGGGTCCCAGACCCGGACGGTCCCGTCGAGGCCGGCGGAGGCGAGCCAGGACCCGTCGGGCGCGGCGGCCAGCACCCGCACCGGGCTGGTGTGCCCCTCCAGCGCCACCCGGTACGACCGGCCGTCGCGGTCCGTCGCCTCCTCGCCCGGCGGGTCCCAGACCAGCACGGTGCCGTCGCTGCCCGCCGAGGCCAGCCAGGACCCGTCCGCCGGCACCGCGAGCGCCAGCACTCCCTTGTCGTGCCCGGTCAGCACCCGGCGTTCCAGGCCACGCTCGCGGGCGAAGACCCGCACCGTGGCGTCGGCCTGCCCGGTCGCGAGCCACGAGCTGTCCGGCGCGGCCACCATGGCGAGCACCCGCGACGGCCGACCGGAGCAGGTAAGGCGGGTGGACAGCGCCGTTCGCTGGTCCCAGACCCAGGCGCTGCCGTCGTCGTCCGCATAGCCGAGCCAGCCCCCGTCCGGGGCCGCGACCAGGATCGACACCGGGCTGTCAGCGCTGGCCAGCGAGTCAAGCGCGCGCGCCTCGGCCGGGTCCCAGAGCTGGATCGTCCCGTCGGCCGAGCCGATCGCCAGCCAGTCGTCGCCCGGCGGCCCGGCCAGCCGGCAGACCGCCCGGATCCGGCTGACCGTCCTTGGCAGCTCGGTCCCGGCGGCGCGCGGGTTCCAGATCCGCACGGTGCCGTCGCCGCCGGACGAGACCAGCCAGGCTCCGTCGGGCGCGGTGGTGAGCGCGTACGCGTGCATCGCGTGCCCGGTGACGAGCGCCCGCGCCGCGCGGGCCGCCGGGTCGGCGAGCCGCACGGTCCCGTCCGTCCCCGCGGACGCGAGCCAGGTCCCGTCCGGCGCCGCCACCAGTGCCTCGACGTTGCCGTCGTGGACGGTGAGCTGGCCACGGGCCTCGCCGCGGCGCGGGTCCCACAGCCGCACGGCGCCGTCCCAGCCGCCGGATGCCAGCCACGACCCGGCCGGCGCCGCGGCCAGGGCCGACACCTGCCCGGCGTGCCCGGGCAGCACGTGCGTGGCCGACCGGGCACGCCGGACCGGGTCCCACAGCCGGACGGTGCCGTCTCCGCCGCCGGATGCCAGCCACGACCCGTCCGGCGCGGCGACCAGCGCGGAGACCCAGCCGGTGTGGCCGGGCCAGGTGGTCAGCGTGGTCCAGTCCGCGGTGTCCCAGAGCCGCACGGTGCCGTCCCCGCCGCCGGACGCCAGCCACGACCCGTCCGGCGCCACCGCCAGCGCCGAGACCCAGCGGTTGTCGCCGGCGAGCGTCATCCGCGCGCCGCCCGTGGCCGGGTCCCAGACCCGGATCGTGCCGTCGCCGCCGCCGGACGCGAGCCACCGGCCGTCCGGTGCCAGGACCAGCACGGACACCCGCTCGGTGTGACCTGCCAGGACGTGCCGGGTCTGGCCGGTGCCGACGTCCCAGATCCGGATCGTGCCGTCGTCGCTCCCGGACGCCAGCCACGTGCTGTCCCGGCCGGTGGCCAGCGCCGAGACGCCGCCGTTGTCGCCGGTCAGCAGCACCCGTCCGGCGCCGCTGTCCGGATGCCAGATCCGGATGGCGCCCTCGCCTCCGCCGCGCCGGATGCCGCCACCACCCGAGGCGAGCCAGGAGCCGTCGGGCGCCACCGTCAGCGCCTTGCCGACCGGGGCGGTCAGGGTCTGCATCAGGGCCGGGTCCGGCTGGTCCGGCAGCGGCGGCGCGACCGGGCGCAGGGCCGCCGGGCGCAGCCAGGCGAACGCCGCCTCGGCGGACGCGGCGAGCGCCTCGACACCAGCGGCGTAGGCGGCCAGGGTGGCGACGGTCGTGGGCAGCGGGTCCCCGCGCTGCAGCAGGTTCGCGGTCTGGCGGATCAGCCGTCCGATCGACCGGGCCGCCGGGTCTGCTGGCAGCAGCGCCGCGTCGGCCTCGACGCTGACCGGGCCGATGGCGCAGGTCTTCGCCGCGGCCCAGCGCAGGTCCCGGACCAGCGTGGCGAGCGCGGCGTGGTCACCGGCCCCACGCAGGTGCAGCGGGAGGTTCTCCCACAGGTAGCCCTCCTCGGGCGGCAGCTGCCACCAGGCCGGCCGGCCGTCCTCGGTGGGCAGTTTGCCCGCCCGGGCCGCGAGCAGCTCGGCGTGCACCTCCGGCAGCCGCTCGCCCAGCCGCATCCGGACGTAGTCGTGCATGACGTCGTGCAGCCGCAGCCCACCCTGCCCGCCGGGATCGCTCCTGACCAGGGACAGCTCGGTCAGCCGCCGGCAGAACCGCACCGTCTGCCACCTGCTCCAGCCCGCGGTCCGGCCCCACAGCAGGGCGAGCAGATCCTGCGGGATCACCGTCCCCGACGGGAAGACCCCGAGCTCCAGGTAACGGGCGAGCGCGTCGCCGCTCGGGTCGCCAAAGCCCTGCAGGTGGCGCAGGCTCGCCTCGACGGTGACCGCCACCGCGCGGGCGCGGGTGGTCGGGTCGTCGAACGCGGCGGGGCCGGCCTCGTCGAGCCCGAGGCAGACCTCGCTGACCGCGGCGTCCGCCGGGGCCCCGTCGCGCAGCAGGGCCTTGAGATGGCCGGCGACCAGGCGCAGCAGCACCGGCCAGTGCCCGCAGCGCGCCGCCAGCCGCCGTGCCCGGGCGGCACCGAGCCCGGGCACCGCGCCGGTCAACAGCTGCTCGGCCTGGCCCGGCTCCATCACGTCGACGTCGACCGGTACCGCGTGCAGCGGCAGCACGTTGGCGTCGCGGGTGGTCACGAGCAGCCGGCAGCCATGGGCGGCCGCCTCGAACGGGCGCAGCTGGTCCACGGTCCACACGTCGTCGACGACCAGCAGGGTCTGGCTGCCCACGAGCAGGTCGCCGAGCCGCTGGCCGGCCTGCAGCGGGTCGGACGGGGCCGGTCCGGTGGCCCCCAGCCCGGCGGCGACGTTGTTGATCAGATCCGCCAGCCGGGCGGCCGTGCGGTTCTGGCCGACGTCCACCCAGACCACCTTCTCGGTGGGGAACACCGCCCGCACTCGCGCCTGGCCGAGGCTCATCACCACCAGCGTCGTCTTGCCGAACCCGCCGCCGCCGGTGATCGCGACCGGCGGGCCACTGGCCGCGGTCAGGACACCGGCCAGGCGCTCGACCAGCGCGGGCCGGGGAACCGGCGGCTCGGCCAGCACCGGCGGCGGGAACCGGGACACCGGCCGGGCGAGCTGGAGTGGGACCTTGCGCGCCTTCTCCTCGCGTCGGCGCAGCAGGTCGGTCAGCGCCCGGTAGAGCCGGTGCTCGAGGTCGGCGGGGCTCGCGACCCGCTCGACGATGATGTCGCTGGCCAGCAGCCGCGCGCGGAACCGCTCCTGGCGCTCGTACAGCGGGTCGAAGAACAGCGCCCGGGTGCCCACGGTGCGGCGCTCGTCGAGCAGGAAGATGAGCCGCTCCTTGCCGAGCTCGGTCGCCGTCTCGAACTCCAGCTCGGTGTAGGACAGCTCGGGCCGGTTCCGCACCGGGCTGCCGTACCGGAAGCCGATGATCCCGACGTAGACGTCGCACCGGCTGACCTCCTCCTGGCACACCCTGGCCGGGTCGGTCTCCTGCGCGACGAAGCTGGCCATCTCGACCGGGACCTGGTGGCAGTCGGTGACCGCCTTCATCGCGGCGTCGATGAACGACGCGCCGACGGCGGGCTCCTCGGCGAGCTCGCCGGTGTGACTGAGGAAGATCCGTAGCGGAGCCGGCACGGTGGGGCCCGGGCCGGTATCCGTCCCGATATGACCCACCGTGCACTCCTTATGACGCCCATCACGCTACCCGGAACCGGACCGTGACGAAACGGTTGCCGTCGCGGGCGAGGGCGCTTCTGTTGAAGGGCTGACGGACGGCGGGACGGCCGGGTCCGGCACCCGGCGTGCGGCCAGCGCGGAGCGCAGCGCGGCGGCGAGCGTGCCGACAGGGGCGGCCTCGACCGGGCCGAGGCCCAGCCAGGCGGACATGGCGCGCAGCTCGGCGGCGAGCGCCTCGGCCACGGCGCCGGCCGGCGGTGGCAGCACGCCGTCTGGCTGGTTCTCGGCCGGCTCCAGCCAGGCCGCCGGCACTCGCAGGACGCCGGCGGCGCGGTCGGCCTTCAGGTCCACCCGGGCCACCAGCCGGTCGCCGAGCAGGAACGGCAGCACGTAGTAGCCGTAGCGGCGGCGCGGCGCCGGGGTGTAGACCTCCAGCCGCACCTCCATGCCGAACAGCCGCTTCGTCCTGGCCCGCTCCCAGATCAGGGAGTCGAACGGGGACAGCAGGGCGGTTGCGTCGACCCGGCGGGGGATGGCCAGGCCGGGCCGCAGGTACGCGGGGGAGGGCCAGCCGTCCACGCTGACCTCGACCAGGTCGCCGGACTCGACCAGCTCGGCGAGCCGCTCCCGGACGACGCGGGCCGGCAGCCGGAAGTAGTCCCGCAGGTCGGTGGCGAGCGCGACGCCCAGCCGGTCGGCGGCGAGCAGCAGCAGCGCCCGGTGCGCCTCGGCTGGGCTCGGCGCCGGCCGGGCGCGCACCGCCGCCGGCAGCACCCGTTCCGGCAGGTCGTAGAGGCGCTCGAAGGTCGGCCGGCGGCCGGCCGCGCACACCTGGCCGGTCCAGAGCAGGTACTCGAGCGCCCGCTTGCCGTCCGCCCAGCCCCACCACGGCCCGCGGCCAGTCACTTATAAACATCTCCGAGCCCACGACACGGAC
>JADGHD010000393.1 GCA_019689615.1 Frankia sp.
GGCGCAGGCCGGCGCGCGCCGCCGGGCGGGCACGGCCGCGGCCGGGCGGGCCGGCGAGCGGCGGCCGGCGCAGCCGGCGGGCGCGCTGGCGGTGGCCGTGGCGGAGCCGGTCGAGCTGGACCCGGCGGAGGCGGTCGCCCGGGCGCGGCGGCTGTGCATGCAGGCACTGGCCAACGCGGCCGAGCTGCGCGGCGTGCTGCGGGCGTCGACGAGCCTGTCGGTCGGGCTGGTGACGGCCGGTGCCTGCCTGCTGGCCGGGGTGGTGGCGGGCGTGCTGCGGGTGGCCGTCGGCGCCGAGGGGCTGCCGTGCCTGGCCGCGGCGCTGGTCATCGGCGGCGGGATAGTAAGCGTGGCCACCGAGGCCGGGCCGAAGGCGGCGCTGCGCTCGGCGCTGCTGGCCGCCGGGACCGCGGGCGCGGTGGTGCTGGCCACGCTGCGCGTCGCGCCGTCGGAGCCGGCGGGGATCATCGGTTCGCTGCTGGCGCTGGCGCTCGCGGTGCGGTTCGGTCTCGGCGTCGGCGCGCCCGCGTCGGCGCAGGCCCCGCCCGCCCGCGGGAGCCGCCGCTAGCCGGGCCGGCCGGCCAGGGCCGCGGCCGAGGCGGGGCGTTCTCGGGGGAGACGAGGCTGGTAGGTGCCGGCCGGTAAGAAGGACGGGGAAGGTGTCAGGGTCGATCGCGGAGGTCAAGGCCCAGCTGGACGAGGCGTTCCGGCGGGCGGAGGAGGTCGCCGGTCAGCTCGAGGGCGCGCTGACCCTGATCGAGGACGCGCACGCGCTGGTGATCGCGGCCACCGACGGGAGCGAGCACCACGCCGTGGAGCAGCTCACCAGCGCCCTCGTCGACACCCGTGACACGCTGTCACAGTCCCTGGCGGCGCTGGGTTCCGCGGTCGCCGAGGTCCGCGACTACCGCGACAGCCTCTGACCGGATCGGCCCTCGGGCGGCCGGGCCCGCCCGAGGGGCCCCGCCGCGCCGGTGCGGTGAGAAAGGTCACTGCGCCCCAGGGGTTTTTGTGTTCTCCGAGGGTTCGGGCCCGCGCGGTGGTGGTATCGCGGTGAAAGGCCGGGTAACAAACGCACAGCAGGACCGCAACTGTGTGCGCAGGCCCTCCGGCTTGACTACAGTCCGGATTGTCACCCCAGCGGGCGACCGTTCGGAACGCGAACGAACGCGACGCGGTACCGCCTGCCAGACCACCAGGAGGGCCGCTCCGAGTGCCGCACACCGATGTGCTCGACCTTCCACTGGTACTGCTGTCCAACCGGGGCCCGGTCACCTTCGACCGGGACGCCAACGGCCGGACGGTCAACCGGGGCGCCGGCGGTCTCGTCTCCGCCCTGGCCGGCCTCGCCGAACACCTCGACGACGCCGTGTGGGTCTGCGGCGCCGCCACCGAGGAGGACGCCGTCGTCGCCCGTGAGGCACAGGGCTCCCTGCTCGTCCAGACCCACCCGATTCCGCACGTCGTCGAGGGGGAGCCGGACGGCCCGTCGATCAGGGTCCGGCTCGTCGTCACCGACCCGGCCGCCTACGCCGACTTCTACTCGGTCTGGTCGAACCCGATCCTGTGGTTCGTCCAGCACGGCCTGTACGGCCGTTCGCTGTCCCCGGTGCTGACCAGGGCCGAACACGACGCCTTCGAGAACGGCTACGCCGCGGTCAACCGGGTCTACGCCGACGCGGTCGTCGACGAGGTCCGCGCCCGCGGCGGCAAGGCGCTGGTCCTGCTCCAGGACTACCACTTCTACCTGGTCGCCGAGCATGTCCGCCGGCAGTGCCCGGACGTGGTGCTCACCCACTTCGTGCACATCCCGTGGCCGGGGCCGGACGAGTGGCGGGTGCTGCCGGCCGACATTCGGGAGCGGCTGCTGTTCGGCCTGCTCGGCAGCGACGTGGTGGGCTTCCACACCCGCCGCTACGCGCGCAACTTCGTGCTGTGCGCGAGCGAGCTGCTCGGCCTGCCGACCGACCTCGACGCGCTGACGATCACCGTCGGCGACCGGATCGTCCGGGCCCGGTACTACCCGATCTCGGTCGACCCGGCGGCGCTGGACGCGACGCTGGCCAGCGAGGAGGTCGCGGCGCACGTCGCGATGCTGCGCTACATCTTCCTCGACGACGACCGCCAGCTCATCCTGCGGGTCGACCGCACGGACCCGAGCAAGAACGTCGTGCGCGGCTTCCTCGCCTTCGGCACGCTGCTCGACCAGCACCCCGAGCTGGTCGGCAAGGTCAGCTTCCTGGCGCTGCTGCAGCCCAGCCGGACCGACGTGCCCGAGTACGCCGACTACATCGCGCTGATCGGCGGGGTGGTCGCCGAGATCAACGCCCGCCACACCAAGGAGGGCCGCCAGCCGATCGACCTGCGGATGGTCGAGGACTTCCCGCTGGCGGTCGCGGCGTACTCGATCTGCGACGTGCTGATGGTCAACGCGATCGCGGACGGGATGAACCTCGTCGCCAAGGAGGTCGCGGTCGTCAACCGCCGCGGCGGGGTGCTCGCGCTGTCCGAGACCGCGGGCGCGCACGAGGAGCTCGGCGAGTTCGCGGTCACGCTGCACCCGTTCGACACCCAGCAGATGGCCGACGCGCTCTACGAGGCGCTGACCATGCCGATGGAGGAGCGCCACCGCCGGCTGGCCGCCGCGGCCGAGCAGGTCCGCACCCACGACGTGGCGCGCTGGCTGAACGACCAGCTCAACGACCTGCGCCAGATCGCGGGCATCTGAGGCCGCCGCGGGCGGGCGCCAACCAGCCCGCCCGTCTGGCGCGGCCCCGGTCCAGCGACCACCATGTCCGGCAAGGACGCACGGCGGGGCGTGCCGCTCCCCCGGCCCGGCCGGGGTGGGCGGCGCGCCCGGGAGCGGAGGACCCGGTGGACTCGAGGGAACCGGACGCGGGCCAGGTCACGACGAGGGGCGCCGACACCCAGGGCAGGCCGGCGGGCACGTCGCCGCTGACGGCGGGCCCGCAGCCGGCCGCAGGCACCGGGCACAGCGGCAGCACCGGCGCGTGGACCGCCGTCCTCCTGATCATCCTGGGGTTCGCGCTCGGCGCGTTCGCGCTGGCCACCCACCTGCTGGTGCTGTGGATCCTGACCGGGGTGAGCCTGGTCGCCGGCGGCGTCATGGCGCTCACCAGCCGGATCATGGAGCAGGTCCGCTAGCGCCGCGCGCCCGCCGCGGGCCGGGCCGGCCGGTGGCTCAGCCGGAGCCGGCGTGCCGCAGCGCCTTGGGCGTGGTGAACTCGCCGAACCGGGCGCTGGCCGCCCCGAGCTCGGCCCAGCGGCGGCTGCCCAGGTCCAGGACCGCCAGCGCCGCGGTCGGGAACGTGGGGATCTTCGGCCGGTCGGCCGAGGGCAGCAGGCCGAGCGCCAGCTCGTGGATGCCCGGGTTGTGCCCCACGAGCAGCACGGTGGGCACGCCGTCGTCGACCTCGCGCAGCCGCGCCAGCAGCTCGTCGGCGCTGGCCAGGTAGAGCCGCTCCTCGGTGAGCACCGGCACGTCCGCCGGCAGCGCGGACGCGATCCGCTCGAGCGTCTCCCGGGTGCGCGTGGCGGCCGAGCACAGGATCAGGTCGGGGCGCAGGCCCCGCCCGCGGACGTGGTCGGCGACCAGCCGGCAGGCTTCCCGGCCGTCCCGGGACAGCGGGCGGGCGTGGTCCGGCGTGTCCGCGCCGGCCCAGTCCGACTTGGCGTGGCGCAGCAGCATCAGCCGCCGGCCGGCGCTCACCACCGAGCCACCCGGCTGGGGCCTGGGACAGCGCTGCAGCCGGGCACGTGGTCCTCCTCCCCGTATGCGCCGGTCACACCGGCTGCCGGCCTTCACCCGGCCCGCTGGCCCGGCCTGCCCTCGTGTGCCAGCGCTGTGGCCCCGCTGGCTGTCCGGCTGGCCGCCCACCTGGCCAGGTGGCTTGGCCTGGCCAGGTGTCACCGTGAGGTGTCACCTGTGAGCCGTCTGGCGCTGCTCCCCGCCGCTGACGTCGTCGCGAGGCCAGTGCTTGCAGACTGCCCAGACACGGCGAATCCGTCAATGGGGCGCGGGTCGGCGTCGCGGCCGGTGGGACGCCCGGGCACGGCGGGGCCGCCGTGCCCGGGATCCTGGCCTTGCGTGCCCGCTGGCCCGGGTGCGCCGGCCGGGTACCGCCTCCCGGGGCGTCGCCTCCGGGGGCCCGTGGGTCCCGGCCAGCCAGGCCAGTGGCTGGTGGTGCGGTGGTGCTGGTGGTGCGGTGGCTCGCGGTGCGGTGGTGTCGGGGCCCGTCCGTCCGGCCGGCGCGCGGCCGCTCGCGGGTCCCCGGGGGGGGTCAGCTGACGGCGACCGTCGGCAGCAGGCGGTCGGCGAGCGCCAGCGCGTCGTCGGCGGAGATCCGGCCGCGCGGGACCAGGTTGGCCCGCTGGTCGGAGGTCAGCCCGCCCCACACGCCGTGCTCCTCCTGGCGGAAGATCGCGGTGGCCAGGCAGGGCCGGCGTACCGGGCAGGTCGAGCAGATCTTGCGGGCGCGGCTCTCGGCGGCGGCGCGGGCCTTGGTGTTGCGGCCGTCCGGGGGGAAGAACGCGTCGGGGTCACCGTCGCGGCAGGCGGCATCCTGGCGCCAGTAGGCGGGCCAGCCCGGGCCGTACGGCTGCGGCGGGAGGTCTCGACCAGGCAGGACGGGGACGCCGGCGCTCATCGGGCACCCTCGCGGCAGCACGGCATCGGACGGGACGAGGGGGCGACCAGGTTACTTGTCAGTAGCACGATGGGCTGACTGGGCATACCGTCTCCTGCGATGCATGGGCGGACAGGCCTACGGAGGACCATCCGCATGGCAGGGCAAGGCCGTGCCGGCGCATGGTCCGACCAGGGTGAGTCGAGTAGCCCCCGGGCGATCCGTGCAGGTGGTCCGGTTTGCGTCCGGTAAGCGACCGGTGTCCGGCTGCGTGGAAACGAACCCGTCTCGTCTCGTTAACGCAGGAACGTAGACGTCTCTCAACGAGATAGCAAGGGTTCCGGAACGCAAACGTCCGAATACCTTCGATCGCCGCGGACCGGGCAATCCGGGCATCGCCGCGGCCCGCGGGGCCGGCC
>JADGHD010000394.1 GCA_019689615.1 Frankia sp.
GGCCTGTGGGAGCACCCGCACCGCCCGGAATGGCAGCCGGGCTACGGCGGGCAGGCGATCCACACGGTCATCCCCGACCGCGCCGACCCGAAGCGGATCACGGTCGCGATGTCGGCCGGCGGCGTCTACCGGACGCTCGACGGCGGTGACAGCTGGGCGGCGGCGAACGCCGGGATCAAGGCGGTCTACGTGCCCGACCCGTACCCGGAGTTCGGCCAGTGCGTCCACAAGGTGGCGCCGTGCCCGAGCCGGCCCTGGCGGCTGTACGCGCAGGTCCACCACGGCGTCTACCGCAGCGACGACGGCGCGGACAGCTGGGTCTCGATCGCCGACGGCCTGCCCACCGACTTCGGCTTCCCGATGGTCGCCCACCCGCACCGCCAGGACGTGATCTACAACTTCCCGCTGCAGGCCGACAGCGAGCGGTTCCCGCCGGGCGGGCGCTGCCAGGTGTACCGCAGCGAGGACGCCGGCGGCAGCTGGACCGCGCTGTCCGCCGGCCTGCCCGCGGCGGGCTTCTGGTCCTCGGTCCTGCGGGACGCGATGTGCGCCGACGACGCCGACCCGGCCGGCGTCTACTTCGGGTCGCGCACCGGCGAGGTCTTCGCCAGCCGGGACGAGGGCGACAGCTGGGCCCAGGTCGCGGCGCACCTGCCAGACGTCACCTGCGTCCGTGCCGCCGTCGTCTAGGCCAGCGGTGGGCCCGATGCGGGTGACGTTGCTGCTGCCCGGGGTGCTGCGCCAGTACGTCGCCGGCGCGCGCCAGCTGGAGCTGGAGCTGCCGGAGCCGGCGGCGGGGGAGCGGGGGCCGACGCTGGGCGCCGCGCTCGACGTCGTCGCGGCCCGCCACCCGGCGCTGGAGCGCCGGCTGCGCGACGAGCAGGGGGCGCTGCGCCGCTACGTCAACCTGTTCGTGGACGGCGAGGAGTGCCGCCGCCTCGGCGGTGACCGCGCCCCGCTGCGCGAGGGCAGCGAGATCCAGGTGATCCCGTCGATCGCCGGCGGCTAGCAGTACGCCGCCCGAGGCGGGCACCGCCGTGCCCCAACGGCCGACCCCGAAACGGGCAGGGCCGCCCGGTCTGGGCGGCCCTGCGCAGGCTCCGGTGCGCGGCGGCCGGGGGTCAGGTCGTCACGGGGAGACGGTCGGCGGCGGCGCGCAGCCGGCGGATCGTCTCCTCGCGGCCGAGCACCTCCAGCGACTCGAACAGTGGCAGGCCGACCGTGCGGCCGGTGACCGCCACCCGCACCGGGGCCTGCGCCTTGCCGAGCTTCTGGCCGTGCCGCTCGCCGATCGCGGTCAGCGTGGCCTTGAGCGCCTGCGCGGTCCACTCGACGGTGGCGAACTCCCGGATCGCGTCGGCGAGCACCTCGGCGGCCGGGCCCTTGCCCATCGCCTTCGCCCACGCGGCCTCGTCGCGCACCGGCTCCTCCAGGAAGAGGAAGTCGACCATCTCGACGATCTCGCCGAGGACGAACACCCGGGACTGGGCGTCGGCCTGGCGCGCCAGCCGGTCGAACGCGGCCGGGTCGTAGCGCTGCGGCGGCCACGGCGGGGAGGCGGTCGGGCCGGTCAGCCACGGCTGGCAGGCGGCGACGAACTCGTCCGGCGACAGCTTGCGGATGTACTCGCCGTTGAAGGCGCGCAGCTTCGTCTCGTCGAAGAAGGCCGGCGACGGCTTGACGTCCTCCAGCCGGAACGTCTCCTCGATCGTGCTCCAGGGCACGATCTCCTCGCCGCCGGGCGGCGCCCAGCCGAGCAGCATGAGGTAGTTCTTCATCGCGTCCGCGAGGTAGCCCTCCTCGCGGTACGACTCCAGCGCCACCTTGTCGCGCCGCTTGGACAGCTTCTGCCGCTTCTCGTTGACCAGCACCGGCACGTGCGCCCAGACCGGCGGCTCCGGCGCGCCGAGCGCCTCCCACAGCATCTGCTGCTTCGGCGTGTTCGGCAGATGCTCCTCGCCCCGGATGACGTGCGTGATCCCCTGGTCGAGGTCGTCGACGACGTTCGCCAGCAGGAACACGGCGGAGCCGTCGCCGCGGGCGATCACGAAGTCCTCGATGGTGGAGTTCTGGAACTCCGGCTTGCCCCGGATCACGTCGACGACCGTCGTCGTGCCCTCGTCCGGGGTCCGGAAGCGCAGCGCCCGCCCCGGGCCGGCGGTCAGCCCCCGGTCGCGGCAGTAACCGTCGTATCCGCGCGCGGCGGCCTGCTCGGAGCCCGCCCGGCCGACGATGTCCTCCCGGGTGCAGTCACAGTAGTAGGCCCGGCCGGCGGCGAAGAGCTCGGCCGCCGCGGCGGCGTGCCGGTCGGCGCGCGAGGACTGCATGATCGGGCCCTCGTACTCGCCGGGGATGATCCCGATCCAGTCCAGCGCGCTGATGATCCCGTCGGTCCACTCCTGCCGGTTGCGGGCGGCGTCGGTGTCCTCGATCCGCAGCACGAAATCGCCGCCGGCCTGCTTGGCCACCAGCCAGTTGAACAGCGCCGACCGCGCGCCGCCGACGTGGAAGTAACCGGTTGGCGACGGCGCGAAGCGTACCCGTACCCGCCCTGATGCCATGACCGCCAGCCTACCGATGATCGAGAACGCCTCCTAGTTGATGTTCCTACCAGTTGATATTTCCACGTGATGTCCGGCACATGTAGCCGCTCTCCGCCCGTAAGATGCCCGTCTGTGACGTCCCCGCGCAGGACCTATGGAGCCGACGACTCTGATGCGGACCGGCTGGTCCCGCCGCTGCCGCGGCGGCCGGCCCTGCGGGCGCTCCCGTCCCCCAGGACCGTGGAGTCGGTGGACCTGCCGCGCTCCCAGGAGGGGCCGCAGCCGCAGCGGCTGCTGACCACCCTGCTCGGCGACTACTGGCACGGCCGGCGCGAGCACCTGCCGTCCGCCGCGCTCGTGCGCCTGCTCGCCGACTTCGACGTCACCGTCGTCGGCGCCCGGGCCGCGCTGTCCCGGCTCGCCCGCCGCGGCGTGCTCGAGTCGTCCAAGGCCGGCCGCTTCACCTTCTATGGGCTCACGGCCCAGGCCTCCGCCGTCGTCCTGGCGAACGTCCACCGGATCCGCGCGTTCGGGCAGGGCGACGAGCCGTGGGACGGCCGCTGGACCGTGGCCGCCTTCACCCTGCCGGAGGAGCAGCGCGATGTCCGGCACGTGGTGCGCAGCCGGCTGCGCTGGCTCGGCTTCGCCCCGCTCTACGACGGCATGTGGGTCAGCCCGCGTCCGCTCGCCGAGCAGGCCCGCCGGGTCTTCACCGAGCTCGACGTCCTCGCCGCGACCGTGCTGACGACCACCGTCGACGTGCGCCGACCCGGCCCGCGCCCGCCGATGGCCGCCTGGGACCTCAGCGAGCTGCGCGGCCGCTACGAGGAGTTCATCGCCACCTACACGCCGCTGCGGGACCGGGTGGTCGCGGGCGACGTCCCGGCCGGCAGCGCGGAGGCCCTGGTGGCCCGCACCGAGCTGCTCGACGCCTGGCGCAGGTTCCCGGCGCTCGACCCGGACCTGCCGCTGGCCCTGCTGCCCGAGCGCTGGCCGCGCGCGGCCGCCCGCGACCTGTTCGCCGAGACGTTCGACGCGCTCGGCCCGCTCGCCGCCGACCGGGTGCGGGTGCTCATCGGCGAGTCGGCCCCCGAGCTCGCGCCCCTGGTCAGCCACCTCACGATGAGTGGGTGAACCAGACCAGGCCACTGGCGGACCGGCTGCGCCCGCGCACGCTGGACGAACTCGTCGGGCAGCGCCACCTGCTCGTCCCGGGCAGCCCGCTGCGCCGGCTGGTCGAGGGCGGCGGGACGACGTCGGTCATCCTCTGGGGCCCACCGGGCACCGGCAAGACCACCCTGGCGCACATCGTGTCCCGGGCGACCGGGCGGCGCTTCCGCGAGCTGTCCGCGGTCACGGCCGGCGTCAAGGACGTCCGGGCGGTGATCGACGAGGCCCGGGACGCGCTCGACACGCTCGACCCGGTCCGCACCGTCCTGTTCATCGACGAGGTGCACCGCTTCACCAAGGCCCAGCAGGACGCGCTGCTGCCGGCGGTCGAGCGCGGCTGGGTGACCCTGGTGGCCGCGACCACCGAGAACCCGTCCTTCTCGGTGATCGCGCCGTTGCTGTCCAGGTCGCTGCTGTGCACGCTCGAGCCGCTGACCGACGACGACATCCGCACGCTGGTCCACCGGGCCCTGGCCGACCCGCGCGGCTATGGCGGCAAGGTCCGGCTCGCGCCGGACGCCCTGGACCACCTCGTCCGGCTGGCCGGCGGCGACGCGCGCCGGGCGCTGACCGCGCTGGAGGCCGGTGCCGAGGCCGCGCTCGCCATCGCCCGCGCCGCCGGGCCCGCCGGCGAGCCGGCCGGGCTGCCCGAGATCAGCCTTGTGCTGCTGGAGCGCGCGGTCGACCGGGCGGCCGTCCGCTACGACCGGGCCGGCGACCAGCACTACGACGTGATCAGCGCGTTCATCAAGTCGATGCGCGGCGGTGACGCCGACGCGGCGCTGCATTACCTGGCCCGGATGCTGGAGGCCGGCGAGGACCCGCGGTTCATCGCCCGCCGCATGATCATTTTGGCCAGCGAGGACATCGGCATGGCCGACCCCGGGGCGCTCACCGTCGCCGTGGCCGCCGCGCAGGCACTGGAGTTCGTCGGCCTGCCGGAGGCCCGGCTCGCGCTGGCCCAGGCCGTCATCCATCTGTCCCTGGCGCCGAAGTCGAACGCGGTGATCCGGGCCATCGACGCGGCCATCGCCGACGTGCGTGCCGGCAGGGCCGGGCCGGTGCCCCCTCACCTGCGCGACGCCCACTACCCGGGCGCCCGCCGGCTCGGCCACGGCCAGGGCTATCGTTACCCGCACGACTTCCCGGGCGGCGTGGTGCGCCAGCAGTACCCGCCGGCCGAGCTCGTCGGCGTCGACTACTTCCAGCCAGGTGACGTCGGCTTCGAGCGGCGGGCCGCGCCCCGGGCCGCCGAGCTGCGCGCCGTCCTGCGCGGGACCGAGCCGCCGCCACCACCGCCCGGGACCCCGCCGCCCACGCGGCCGCCAACGCCCCCGCAC
>JADGHD010000395.1 GCA_019689615.1 Frankia sp.
CGCCCGCCCAGCCCCGCAGCTCGAGGAGAGCCGATGACCGAGCCGACAGCACCCGCCCAGGCCCCGGCCACCCCGGCGCCGCCGGCCGGGCAGCCGCCTGCCGGCCAGGGCCACGCGCCGCCCGCCGGCCAGGGCCACGCGCCGCCTGCCGGCCAGAGCTATGAGGCGGCGCGGGCCGAGCTGGAGGAGGTCGTGCGCCGGCTGGAGGCGGGCGGCGTGACCCTCGAGGAGTCGCTCGCGCTCTGGGAGCGTGGCGAGGAGCTCGCCGGCATCTGCCAGGCGCTGCTCGACGGCGCCCGCGCCCGGATCGCCGCGGCCCGCCCGGCCCAGCCGCAGGAGTCCGCCGTCGCGGACCAGCGTCGCCCGTAGCCGGCGGTGCCAGTCGGCTTACGGCGCGGTCGCCGGGACCGCGACCGGGCGCAGCGAGGCGGCCAGCGTGGTGAGGTCCGCGGGGTCCGCGCCGCCGGAGCCGGCCCCGTCGTCGATGATCACAACCGCGTCGCCGGCGGTGGCGAGCGTGAGCGCCAGGTAGCCCTCGTCCGACCGGCGCTCCTCCCAGCGCTGGCCGGCGATGGTCGTGTGCCCGGTCACCGGGCGGTCGCCGAGCAGCTCCTGGACCGCGTCCGGCGCGTTGCTCATCCGGTACCGGGCGTACCGCTGCTCGCTCGGCCGGTCGACCACGTAGCCGATGCTCAGCTCGGCCACGCCGGCCTCGCGCCCGGAGTCCGACGTGGGCACGCTGACCCGCACCGACGTCGGCTTCCACAGGTCGGCGTCCAGGCCAGCAGGGGCGAGCACCTCGAACGGCGCGTCCCGGGCGAACGCCGCCACCGTGACGTCGGCGTTCTCGACGACCTTGATCTCCGGGTCCTCGTCCCCGCGGGGCATGACGAAGAAGACGAAGAGGAACACGCCCGCCATCACCACGCCGAGGGACAGCACCATGTCCCGGACCGTTTCCTGTCCCCGCGTACGAGCCACGCCCCCATCATCCAGGCAGCGGGGCCATGCTGGCGGGTGGGCCACCGTGGCCCCGCCCACGCCGCGGGGATCCGCGTCGCGCCCCGGCCGGGGCAACCTGTGGGCGCGCCCAGGCGTCTGATCCGGCAAGCCCGGGCCGTCCCACGGAGGGGGCGGGATGGCCCGGGCAGCCGTGGGCGCGGCGCCATGCGCCGGTCGGTGCCGGGCCCGCGGCGGTCCGTGAGCGGGCCCGATACTTCTACCGCATTGTGGTAGGTTGCGGGCCGCGCCAGGCTGGCGGCTGGCCGGGCGACAAGTTGCGGATCTCGAAGGGACGTGTTGACCGTGAAGCCGCCTGACGCCGCAACGGCCCCGTTCCGGTTCAGCGTCGTCGTGCCGACGTACAACCGGCGTGACCTGGTCGTCCGCACGGTGCTGGCGCTGGGCGAGACCGCCCGGCCGTGGCCGTGCGAGCTCGTCGTCGTGGTGGACGGGTCCACCGACGGCACGGCCGAGGCGCTGCGCGCCCTCCCGCTGGACCTGCCGATCCGCGTCATCGAGCAGGAGAACCGGGGCGCGGCCAGCGCCCGCAACCGGGGCGCGGCCGAGGCCCGCGGCGAGATCCTGCTGTTCCTCGACGACGACATGATCGTCGAGCCGGACATCCTGGTCGAGCAGGCCCGGGTGTTCGAATCGGAGACCGCGGACGCCGTGGTCGGCCACATCCCCGCGCACCCGGAGACGCCGGTCAACCTGCTCACCACCGGCCTGCGGCGGTGGGCCGAGGACCGCCGCGACCGGCTGGTCCGCAGCGGCGGCCGGCTCACCCTCGGCGACCTGCTCACCGGCCAGCTCGCGGTGCGGGCCGAGGTGTTCGCGGCGCTCGGCGGCTTCGACGAGAACTTCACCGACGGCGGCACGTTCGGCGGCGAGGACACCGACTTCCTGTACCGGCTGCTGCTGTCCGGCGCCCGGGCCCAGTTCGCCCCGGACGCGGTCTCCTACCAGATGTACCGGGTGACCCCGCGGTCCTACCTGCGGCAGTGGCGGCAGGCCGGCCATGCGGACGCGCGGCTGTCGCGCAAGCACGTCGGCCTCGGCGACCTGCTGGCCGCGGAGCACGCCGTGGACGCCCTGCGTGGCCGGGTCACCCGCGCGCTGGCGAGCGTGGCGGACCTGGTGCCGGAGCCGGTCAAGGAGGCCATCCGCCGCCCGTTGGTGGAGCGGGTGGAGGCCGGGCACACCGACCGCCAGACCGCGGCCGCCTTCACCTACCTGCGCGACACCTGCTACTGGTCGGGCGCCCGGGCCGGCGGCGGGCTGGTCCGCCGGCTGGCGGAAGCGCCGCGGATCCTCGCCTACCACGCCGTGGAGGACGTCGCTGACCCGCGCATCGGGGACTACTGCGTCCCGCCGGCCCAGCTCGAGGCCCAGCTGGGCGCGCTGCTCGACCGCGGCTTCTCCTTCATCGGCGCCGACGAGCTGCTGGACTACCTCGACGGCGGCCCGCTGAAGGGCCCGTCGCTGGTGCTCACCTTCGACGACGCGTACCGCAGCGTCCTGGAGCACGCCGCGCCGCTGCTGCGCCGGCTCGGCATCCCGGCGACCATCTTCGCGGTCACCGCCGAGATCGGCGGCACCAACAGCTGGGACGCCGGCGACGGTGCGGTGTCGCTCCCGCTGCTCGACGCCGAGGGGCTGCGGGCGCTGCACGCCGACGGCTGGGAGGTCGGCGCGCACTCGCGCCGGCACGCCCACCTGCCCCAGCTCGACGCCGCCGGGCTGCGCGACGAGCTGGTCACGCCCCGGGCCGAGCTCGCCGCCGCCGGCCTGCCGTCGCCGAGGCTGTTCGCCTACCCGTATGGCGAGCACGACTGGCGGGTCCGCGCCGAGGCCAGGGCCGCCGGCTACGCCGCGGCCTTCGGGCTGCGCGAGCCGCGGCGGCTGCCCCGGCCGGGCAGCCGGTACGCGCTGCCCAGGGTCGAGGTGCTGCGCCGGCACAGCCCGGACGACCTCGTCGAGGCGGTGCTGGGCCCGGCGCTGGCCGACCCGCGCTCGGTGGCCCGCCGCGAGGGGCTCGCCCTGGCCGGGACGGTCTCGCGGGCGACCGGTCGTCCGGCGGCGGTAGGCTTCCGCGCTGCGCCGTAGTTCAGGCGGATGACGGCCGAGCGAACTAGGCTTCCGGCCGTGGCACACGATTCCGCTTCCGTCCCGGAACCGCTTGCGGTCCAGGGGCAGGCGCCCGACCGCAACCTCGCGCTCGAGCTGGTCCGGGTGACCGAGGCCGCGGCGCTCGCGGCCGCCCGGTGGGTCGGCCGTGGCGACAAGAACGGGGCCGACCAGGCCGCGGTCGACGCCATGCGCCGGCTCGTCGGCACGGTGTCGATGCGCGGCGTCGTCGTCATCGGGGAAGGCGAGAAGGACGAGGCCCCGATGCTCTTCAACGGCGAGGAGGTCGGCTCGGGCGAGGGCCCGGAGTGCGACGTCGCCGTGGACCCGGTGGACGGCACCACGCTGACGTCCAAGGGCATGAACAACGCGATCTCGGTGATGGCCGTCAGCGAGCGTGGCTCGATGTACGACGCCAGCGTCTGCTTCTACATGGAGAAGCTGGTCACCGGGCCGGAGGCGGCCGGCGTGGTCGACATCAACGCGCCCGTCGAGGACAACATCCGGGCCGTCGCCAAGGCCAAGAACGTCCACCCGCGTGACGTCACGGTCGTCGTGCTGGACCGGCCGCGGCACGCCGGACTGGTCGACGAGATCCGGGCGGCCGGCGCGCGGGTGAAGCTGATCTCCGACGGTGACGTCGCCGGCGCGGTGATGGCCGCCTCCGCCGACACCGGTGTGGACCTGCTGCTGGGCATCGGCGGCACGCCGGAGGGGATCATCGCCGCCTGCGCGGTGACCTGCCTGGGCGGCATGATCCAGGGCCGGCTGTGGCCGCGCGACGAGGCCGAGCGCGCGAAGGTCGCGGCCGCCGGCCACGACGTCAACCGGGTGCTGACCACCCGCGACCTGGTCAACAGCGACAACGTCTTCTTCGTCGCCACCGGCATCACCGACGGCGAGCTGCTCGCCGGGGTGCGCTACCGGCCCGGTGGCGCGAACACGTCGTCCCTGGTCATGCGCTCGCGCAGCGGCACGATCCGGCGCGTGGACAGCCAGCACCAGCTGACCAAGCTGCAGGCGTACTCGACCGTCCCGTTCTAGGCGGACGGGCGGTCCACCGGCCAGGGCGGGCGGCGCCCGGGCCGGTCGGCGCGGCGTCGATGTCGGACAGGGCGTGCGCCGGCTGTGGGCAGGGGCGGCGCCAACGTCGGCCTGGCGGCGCCGGTCGTGGGTCAGCGCAGCATCGACTGTGGCGCCCGCCAGATGCGCACGTCGTCGACGTACATGTGGACCCACTGCGGCGTGGTCGAGTCGCGGCAGGGCAGCGTGCCCCAGCAGCCGACGTCGAGCTGCATCGCCAGGTGCATCGGGGACGCCGACGGGATCGGGTTGAACCCGGAGGCCGGCCGGCGCAGCACGAACCGGGTGACACCGTCGAACGACCAGGTGATCTGGTTCGGCAGCCACTCCACCGCGACGGTGTGCCACTGGGTGAAGTCGAGGCTCACGCCCGACATCTCGCGGTGGTCCTGCGGCCCGTTGTGGACGAAGATGGCACCGCCGCGGCGCTGGGCGTCCGAGACCTCGATCATGTCGATCTCGCCGTCGTCTGGCCAGCGCTCCGACTGCGGCCACAGCAGGAGGACCGCGTTGTAACCGATGCCCGGCTCCACCCGGAACCGCGCCTCCCAGCGGCCGTACATCAGGTCAAGCGACGAGGCGAGCCCGCCCGAGACGTCGCGGCCGGCGTCGTTGAGCCCGCCGGTCAGCCGCAGCGCGCCGTTGACGATGGCCACCCGGTCCGCCTGCCGCGGGCTCTTCTCCGCGTCCGGCGTGTGGTAGACGCCCCAGCGGGCCGGGTCGAGCCGTGGGCCGTCGAAGGTCTCGACCAGCACCGGCTCACCCCAGCCGGCCGGCGCGGCGCCGCCGCCCGCCCGCTCGCCGCCCCCCCCCCCGCCCGTACC
>JADGHD010000396.1 GCA_019689615.1 Frankia sp.
GCGCCGGCTGCGGCCACGGCGTGGGCGTCGGCGAGCGCGGCACCGGCGACTGCGGGACCGGCGACTGCGGGACCGGTGGCGGGGTGGGCTGGGCCGGCGCTGGCGAGCGCGGCGTCTGCGTGGCCGGGGACCACGTCGCGGCCGCCGCCGGGTTCACCGGCGCCGCGGTCGGCGGGTAGCCGGCCGGCGGTGGCGAGTACGTCGGGCCCGGCGCCGGCACCGGCCCGGCGGCCGGGGACACCGGCCCGCTGGCCGCCGGCACCGGGCTGGTCCCCGGCGGCGGGCTGAGCGTGCCGGTCGTGGCCGGCACCGGCCGTATCCCCGAGACCGGCGGCTCGCTGGACTGCCGGCGCTGCCCGCCCCGGCCGAACAGCCCGCGCCTGCGCGGCTGGCTCTCGGTGCCTGGCGTGGCCGGCCCCGCGGCCGGCGGCACGTCGGCGGGCAGCGCGCCCCCGCTCATCAGCGCGACCCGTAGCTGTTCCGCGGTCGGCCGGCGCTCCGGCTCCTTGCGCATCGCGGCGTCGACCAGCGGAACCAGCTCGGGCGGCACGCCTTCGGCGTTCGCCGGCTCGTGCAGGATCCGGTAGAGCAGCGCCTCCATCCGGCCCTCGCCGAACGGCGGCCGGCCGGTGGCCGCGAAGATCGTGATCGCGCCCCAGGCGAAGACGTCGGCCGCCGAGGTGACCGGGGCGTCGATGATCTGCTCGGGCGCCATGTAGCCGGGGGTACCGATGGCGGCCCGGGTCCGGCTCATGTCGCCGGAGCCCTCGAAGTCACGGGCCAGGCCGAAGTCGATCACCTTCGGGCCGACCGGGGAGAGCAGCACGTTGGCCGGGGTCAGGTCGCGGTGCACGATCCCGGCCGCGTGGATGGCGGACAGCGCGGTGGCCACCGACAGCGCCAGCTGCTCCAGGTCGGCCGGCCGCAGCGGCCCGCGCCGCGCCACCATCTTCGACAGCGTCGGGCCCTCGACATACTCGGTGACCAGGTACGGGTACAACCCGTCCGGGTCGGCGTCGAGGACGGCGGCGGTGGTGAACCGGCGGACGCGCTGGGCACTCTCCGCCTCCCGGCGGAACCGGGCCCGGAACTCGGGGCGCTCGGCCAGCTCGGGCTTGATCACCTTGATCGCGACCGGTGTGCCGTCGGGCGCACGGCCGAAGTAGACGGTGCCCATGCCGCCCTGGCCGAGCCGGCCGACGATCTGGTAACGGCCCAGCCGGCGAGGGTCGGTCGCCTGCAGCGGGGCAGGGCTGGGACCTGACACCGGCGGTGGGGTCGATCCTGCCACCAGCGCAGCCTCCCCGCGTGTGCTCCTGACCGGGCGCCGGGCCAGCCACCCGGCGCGCTGCCGGCGGCGGTCGCCGTCTGCTCGGTCGGTCTGTTCCGTGGTCGTCTGATCAGCGGCCGGCTGGGCTACGTCGTCCGAATGGCGGTCATCTGAACAGTGGTCGCTTCGATCAGTGGCCCGATGATCCGGCCGGACGCACCACACCCCCCGTGGTGCGCACGATCTCACACGCTACGCCGAGCGGGTAGCGCCGGGTAAGCCGTTCGAGGCCGCGAAGGCCGTGGTGACGGGCAGCCGACAGCCCCCGCTGCCGGCTGCCCGGCAACCGGGGCCGGCTCAGGCCTGGCCGACGGTCGGGGCGGCGGCCGGCGGGCGGGCCGGACGGCGGGCGGCCTCGTCGCGGATCTCGCCGACGAGCTCCTCCAGGATGTCCTCCAGCGCGACCAGGCCGAGCAGGGTGCCGTCGCCGTCGGTGACCTGGCCGAGGTGGGCGCCGGAACGCTGCATCGTGGCCAGCGCCTGCCGCAGGGTCGCGTCCGCCGACACGTGCACCAGCGGGCGCAGCCACTTCGCGGCGACCGGGGTGACCCGCTTGTCCGGCCTGGTCTCGAGCACGTCCTTGAGGTGCAGATAGCCGATCAGGCGGCCGGCGTAGTCGTGCACCGGGAACCGGGTGTACCCGGTCGTCGCGGCCAGCCGCTCGACCTCCGCCGGGGTGACGTTGGTCGGCACCGTGACCAGGCTGTCACGGGGCAGCAGCACGTCCCGGGCGGTCCGCTCGTCGAACGCGAGCGCGCCGGAGACCAGCTCGTGCTCGTCGGCCTCGAGCAGCCCCTCCCGGTGCGACTCGTCGACCAGCCCGGCCACCTCGTCGCGGGTGAAGACGCTGGCGACCTCGTCCTTCGGCTCCACCCGGACCGCGCGCAGGGCGTGGTTGGCGATCCAGTTCAGCCCGACGATCACCGGCCGCAGCAGCATCACCCAGCCGACCAGCGGCGGGGTGAGCACCAGCGCCGCCCGGTCCGGCCCGGCCAGCGCGATGTTCTTCGGCACCATCTCGCCGATCACCACGTGCAGGAACGTGACCAGGCCCAACGCGATCACGAACGCGACCGGGTGCAGCAGCGCCTCCGGCGCCCCGGCCGCCTCCATCGGTCGCTCGACGAGGTGGGCGATGGTCGGCTCGGCCAGCGCGCCGAGGCCCACCGTGCACACGGTCACGCCGAGCTGGGCGCCCGCCAGCATCAGCGAGACCCTCTCCATCGCGCGCAGCGTGATCCGGGCGAGCCCGAAGCCCGCGGCGGCCCGCGGCTCGATCGTCGTCCGCCGCGCCGAGATCAGGGCGAACTCGGCGCCGACGAACAGCGCGTTGCCCAGCAGCAGCAGGGCGGTCAGCGCCAGCCTGAAAAGGTCGCTCATCGCCGGCCGTCCTGTCCGCTGGCCGCCCGGCTCGCGCCGCGCGCCCCGCCGCGGTCAAGGCCGCGCCGCGGCCCGTTGCGGTGGCCGGCGTCCCGGCCGGTCGCGCCGGGCCCGGAGGTCGCCCCGCCGCGCCAGGCGTTCACCGGCGGGCGCTCCTCGCCGAGCCCGTTGTCCCGGTCGTGGCGGGCGGGCCGGTTGGGCTGCGCCGGGTGCGCCGGTTGACCGCGGTGGTGGTCGGCGCGGTCGGGACGCGGGGGGTGCGCCGGCGGGAGCGGCCCGCGGCCGTGCACCGCCACGTCGCCCTCGGCGAGCCCGGCCGCCGGCTCGGTGGTTTCGGGCGCGCGCCCGCCGTCGCGGCCGGCCTCCGCCACGGTCCCGGCGGGTGCGCGGCTCGGCCCGGTCCGCGCGCCGCCGGTCGGCTGGGTCGAGTGGCCGCGCCCGCCGTGCCGGCCGCCGTCGGCCGCGGTCCGGGTGTCGCCCCTGTCGCCGGCCTCGGCGCCCCCGGGCTGGTCGGCCTGGGCGACGCGCTCGACCCGGACGCGGTCCACCCGCCGGCCGTCCATCCCCTCGACCGTGTACCGCACGCCGTCCACCTCGGCCACGTCCCCGGCGGCCGGGATCCGGCCGAGCGCGCGGGCCATCAGCCCACCGACGGTCTGGTATGCCTCGTGGACCGGGACCGGCACCCCGGTGAGCTCCTCGGCCTCCTCCGGCCGCAGCAGGCCGGACAGCGACCAGCTGCCGTCGCGGTGGCGGACCGCCCGCGGCGACACCCGGTCGTGCTCGTCGACGAGGTCACCCACGATCTCCTCGATCAGGTCCTCGGCGGTGACCAGGCCATCGGTCCCGCCGAACTCGTCGACGACGATCGCCATCTGCAAACCGCCGGCCCGCAGCGTCTCCAGCAGCGGGTCAAGCGGCATCCCGGACGGGACGGTCACCACCGGCGCCATGACCGAGCGGATCGGTGTGGTCGCCCGCAGCTCCTCGGGGACGGCGACCGCGTGCTTGATGTGCACGAGGCCGATCACGTCGTCGCTGTCCTCGCCGAGGACCGGGAACCGCGAGTGCCCGGTGCGCCGGGTCAGCGCGATCACGGCCGACACCGGCTCGTCGGCGTCGAGCGAGCGCATCCGCACCCGCGGGGTCATCACGTCCTGCGCGGTGCGGTCCCCGAACAGCAGCGACCGCTGGACCAGCGCCGCGGTCTCCCTGGGCAGTGCCCCGTGCTCGGCGGAGCGGCCGACCAGGGAGAACAGCTCCTGGGCCGAGCGGGCCGAGGCCAGCTCCTCGCGCGGGGTGATCCCCATCCGGCGCAGCAGGAAGTTCGCCGCGCCGTTGAGCAGGTCGATTATCGGGCGGGTGGCGCGGGTGAAGGCGCGCTGGAAGCCCTGGGTGGCCTTCGCGGTGCCCAGGGGCCGGGCGAGCGCCAGGTTCTTCGGCACCAGCTCGCCGAAGATCATCGTCAGCACGGTGGCCAGGACGAGGGCGAGGGTCACCGACGCGCCCCTGGCCACCTCGGGGGAGGCGCCCAGCGAGGTCAGCGGTCCGTCGATCAGTTGGGCGATCGCCGGCTCGGCCAGGTAGCCGATGCCCAGGTTCGTCAGCGTGATGCCCAGCTGGGCACCCGAGAGCTGGGTGGAGAGGGTCCTGAGCGCGGCGAGCGTGCCCCGCGCCCGGCTGTCACCGCTTTCCGCCGCCCGCGTGACGGTCGGCCGGTCGACGGTGACCAGTGCGAACTCGGCCGCGACGAAGGTCCCGCAGGCTGCCACCAGCACGACGCCGAGTACAAGGAGGAGCGCCTCGATCAACGGTCGACCTCCGCGGGCGCTCCTACACGCGCAGGCCGGTTGGAACTACAGCCGGTATCAGCCGGATCGTTCATGATCCCTTCCGTCGTCGTCGCCGTGCTGGCCTTTGGCAGGCGATACCCCCGTCAACCTGCCTCAACGCACAACGCCATGCCACCGCTTCCGCCGCCCTGGCTGGGGTCCCGGCATTCCACATGAGTGCCCTGCCCGTCCGGCATCGCCCGTGCTGTCGTTCCCGTCGCCGTCTCGGCGGTGGGCCAGTCCTGTCCTTCCTCATCGTGCCTTGTCAGCGCCCTGAAGGGGGATCAACGCCGCCGGACGGCACGCCGCGGCGCTCCGGGCCGGTCCCGGGCGGCACGGCCGGGCGTCGGCGTGCCCGGCGGCAGCGGCACCCGCTGTTACTGTCCGTAATCAACGTGACGCGGCTTGCTGGCTCGGAAGGGGTGCGGGCATGGCCAACCGAGGAGCGCGGGGGTCCAAGGGCGGCGG
>JADGHD010000397.1 GCA_019689615.1 Frankia sp.
CCACTGTGGCGGCCCGGCCGTCGCCAGCCTGGCCAGGGTGGGGTGTGGGCCGCGCGGCCCGCCTCCCCGACGCCCTGATCAGCCCTTGCGCTTGACGATCTCCTCGGTGAGCTGCGGGACGACGTTGAACAGGTCGCCCACCAGGCCGTAGTCGGCGAACTCGAAGATCGGCGCCTCGGGGTCCTTGTTGATGGCGACGATCGTCTTCGAGGTCTGCATGCCGGCGCGGTGCTGGATGGCACCGGAGATGCCGACGGCGATGTAGAGCTGCGGCGACACCGTCTTGCCGGTCTGGCCGACCTGGTTCTGGTGCGGGTACCAGCCGGCGTCGGTCGCGGCCCGGGAGGCGCCGACCGCGGCGCCCAGGGTGTCGGCCAGCTTCTCGATCAGGGCGAAGTGCTCGGCCGCCCCGAGGCCACGGCCACCGGAGACGACGACCTGGGCCTCGGTGAGGTCCGGCCGGCCCGACTTGGCCTCGGCCACCCGGTCGACGATCTTCGCGGTCCTGGCGGTCTCGGAGATCGCGATGTCGACGGTCACCTCGGCCGGGCTGCCCGGCGCGGCGACCGGGGCGGTCGAGTTCGGGCGGACCACGATCACCGGGGTGCCCTTGGTGACCTTGGACTGGACGATGGTCGAGCCACCGAAGATGCCCTGGGTCGCGACCAGGTCCGGGGTGACCGCCGTGGCGTCCCAGATCAGGCCGGAGTCGGTCTTGGCGGCGGTCCGGGCGGCGATCTCCCGGGAGTCGGCGGTCGCGGCGACCAGCACCGCGGCCGGCGAGGCGTCCGCGACCAGCTTGGCGAGCACCTCGGCGACCGGGGCGGCGATGTAGCTCGCGACGTCGTCGGACTCGACGACGTAGACCTTGGCGGCGCCGTACTCGGCCAGGTACGCCTTGGCCTTCGCGTAGGTGCCGGGAGCGCCGGTGAAGACGGCGGCCGGCTCGCCGATCGAGCGAGCGAGAGTCAGCAGCTCGCCGGTGACCTTCTTCGGCTCACCGTCGGCGTGCTCGACGAGAACGAGAACCTCAGCCATCGATGCGTCCCCTGCCTCAGATGAGCTTCTGCGCCGCGAGGAAATCGGCGATCTTCACGCCGCCGTCGCCCTCGTCCTTGACGATGGTGCCGCTCTGCCGCGGCGGCGCCGGCTGGGCGTCGATGACGGTCGAGCCGGCGGCCGCCAGGCCGACCGTGCCGGCGTCGATCCCGGCGTCGGCGACCGACAGCGTGGTCAGCGGCTTCTTCTTGGCGGCCATGATGCCCTTGAAGGACGGGTACCGCGGCTGGTTGATCTTCTCGACGACACCGACGACGGCCGGGAGGCTGGCCTCGACCAGCGAGTAGCCGTTGTCCGCGAGCCGCTCGATGGACACCTTGCCGGCGGCCGGGTCGACGGTCACCTTGCGGGCCTGGGTCAGCTGCGGCAGGCCGAGGCGCTCGGCGAGCAGTGCGCCCATCACGCCACCACGCGCGTCGGAGGCCTCACTCGCGGTGATGACGAGATCCGGGTTCAGCGACGCGATGACCTTGGCCAGCGCCGCGGACGTCTGCAGCGCGTCCGAGCCGTGCAGGGCGTCATCGGTCAGGTGCACCGCCTTGTCGGCACCCATGGACAGCGCCTTGCGGATCGTCTCGACGGCCTTGGCCGGGCCCATCGTCACGACGGTGACCTCACCGCCGTGAGCTTCCTTGATCTTCAGGGCCTCCTCAACCCCGTACTCGTCCATCTCGTTCATGACGTTGTCGACGCTGACGCGGTCGACCGTCTTGTCCGCGGCGTCGAGCTTCTTCTCCGCCCAGGTGTCAGGAACCTGCTTGACGGTAACGACGATGTTCACGCCCAGGGGCCTCCGTAGCCAACCATTCAGGTGTCCAGTGCTCTTGACATGGTGGCACCAGCCGCCGCGACACGCCCGATGATCGCGGGCGTGACGCCTGCCGCATAGCACACACCGCCATCGCGCCGATGATCATCCCGTCCCGCGGGCGCGCCCGGCGGCGCCGATGCTCAGCACGCGGACTCACCCGATGGTGGTACCCGAATCCCACCTCCGGGCGCCAGGTCGGTTACGCAGACGAGTGAATCCGACGACACGCCGGCCTCGGCCGGTGTGCATTCGTACCTGCCTATGCACACTCCCTCGGGGGGAAGTCACGGCTCCACTACGTTCTGACCCTGAAATCGCGTCAGGCGACGGCTCTCCCACACTGCGTATGGTTTCGACCACGGGGGTCCGATGACCGGTTCCACACGCACGAGCGACAGCTCGTCACCCACGGTATTCGCGCGCCTGCTCAGCGAGGCCGGCGTCTCGGACACCCGGTTCGCCAGGCAGGTGAACAGCCGGGCCCGGATGTACCACCGGATCGAGCTCGGGCTCGCCCGCACGACGATCGGCCACTGGCGCCGGGGGATGCGCCCCCGCGACCCGATGGTCGCCGAGCTGGCGGCCGCCGAGGTGTCCGCGCTGGTCGGATACCCGGTGCTGCCGGCGGATCTGGGCTGGCGGGGGACCCGCTTCGGGCGTGAGGACCTGGGACTGCACGTCGCCGACTCACCTGGCCAGACCGTGCGGACGCTGGCCGGACTCTCGGGGCGGGACATGCGTCGACGTGACCTCATGCGGGATGGAACGATCTTCGTCGCGAGCGCGTTCGCGGAACCGGTGCTCTCCAGCATGACCGGCGTCATCGGGCGGGCGACCGCCGGGGCCGGCGAGGCCTCGGCGAACAGCGCCGCGGTGATCCGGGACATGACGGCGACCTTCCGCCGGCTCGACGCCCGGTTCGGCAGCGGGGAGATCCGCTCCCAGGTGGTGGCCTTCCTGCACGACCGGACCAGGGCGGCGATGCAGGGCAGCCCGGACGCCGAGCTGTGCTCGGCGCTGGCCGAGCTCACCCAGTTCGGCGGCTGGCTCGCGCAGGACAGCGACCGGCACGCGCTGGCGCAGCGCTACTACATCCAGGCGCTGAGCCTGGCCGAGCACGCGGACGACGCGCAGCTGGCCGGGCGGGTGCTGGCGGCGATGAGCGACCAGGCCGGCCGGCTGGGGCACCGCCGGCAGAGCCTGTCGCTGGCCAGGGCCGCGGTGGACCGGGTCGGCCGGCGCGCCACCCCGGCCGTGGCGGCGATGCTGCACGACAAGCACGCCTGGGCGCTGGCCAGGATCGGCGACGAGGCCGGCTGCGCCTCATCGCTCGCGGCGATGGAGCGCGCGATCGAGCGCGGCCGCTCCGGCGACGAGCCAGCCTGGGCTGCCCACTACAACGCCGGCGACGTCGCCGAGTGCGTCGGCCACTGCCATCTGCTGCTCAGCAAGCCGGAACGGGCCAGTGAGCACCTGCTGGAGGCCCGCCAGCGGCAGGACCCCACCCGGGCCCGCACCCGCAGCTACGCCGAGGCCGACCTCGCCCTGTCCTACCTGCGCCGCGACAGCCCCGACCTGGACGCCGCGCTGGACGCCGCGTACCGGGCGGTGGAGCTGGCGAGCCCGGTGTCCTCCGCCCGGGTGGCCGAGAAGATGCGCGAGCTCGACGGGGAGCTGGGCGGCCACGGCGACCACGGCGACGTCCTGGCGTGGCGGGCCGCGGCCTCGCCGGTCCTGGACCGCTACCCGGCATCGCGGGCCGACTCCGTGGGGCAGGCGGAGATCTGACTGTCGGCGCGGTCACGGTTTCACCACCACGTCACCGGCGGCGGGCACCCTGGTGCTGTGCGCTTCCCCAGGCGAGACCACGACCCCGTCGACCGCAGCGGCATGGCCGGCGTGCTGGGCGGCCCGCTCGCCAGCAATGGGCCGACCGGCGCGGGTGCCGCAGCGGCCGGGAACCCCGCCGCTGCCGCCCCCGGCACCAGCGCCACCGCCGCCGACGGTGGCGGCGGCCGGGACCGCACGGGCGGGCCGCGCCCCTGGGCCCGCCGAGCGCTCGCCTGGGCGGCGTGGGCGGTGGTCTGCGGGCTCGCGCTGGTCGCGCTCGGCCGGCTGACCCACCTCGACGACGCGCTGACCTGGCCGTACTCCGCGGTCAACGCGCTGACCCCGGTCGTCTACCTGCCCGCGTACGCGGCGCTGCTGATCGGGTTCGGGCTGCGCCGCAACCGGCTGGCCATAGCCGCGACCGCGCTGGTCGCGCTGCACCTGTTCTGGACGGCGCCCGAGGCCTGGCCGGGCGGAGGGCCGGAGCGGGCGCCGGCCGCCGGCACCGCCTCCCCGGTGCGCCTGCTCGTGTCGAACCTGCGGTACGACAACCCCACGGCCGGCCGGCTGGGCGCGCAGGTCGAGGACGCCGACCCGGACATCGTCGTGCTGGTCGAGGCGGCGCCCGAGGTCCTGGCGGCCGTGGAGCGGACCGGGGCCCTCGCCGGCTACGAGTACCAGGACCGCCAGCCGCGCGAGGGTGCCTTCGGCTGGGCGGTGTTCTCGCGCTACCCGCTCACCGACGCCACCGCCCCGCAGGCCGGCGGCTCGCCGATGCCGCGGATGACCGTCACGCTCGACGGGGGGCGGCGGTTCACGCTGTTCCCGGTGCACACGATCGCGCCGGTCAACGACGACTACGCCGCCCGCTGGCGGGCCCAGATGGCCGAGCTGCGCTCGCTGGCCAGCCAGTCCTCGACGCCGCTGGTGCTGGCCGGGGACTTCAACGCGACCCGCGACCACCGCCCGTTCCGCCGGCTGCTGGACACCGGCCTGCGCGACGCGCACGACGTCGCCAACGCCGGCTGGGGGCCGACCTGGAACGTCGCGTCGATGCTGCCCCCGCTGCTGCGGATCGACCACGTGCTGGCCTCGCCCGAGTTCGCGGTCACCGGCTACCGCCGTGGTGCGGAGATCGGCAGCGACCACCTGCCGCTGGTCGTCGACCTCGCCCTGCGCGACCCGGCCACCTCCGCCGACTAGCGACCCGGCCGGGGGCCCGCGCGGGCGCCAGCCGCCGCCGGCCGCGCCGCGCCCCCCCGCCCCGCCGCCGGCCCGCCGCCCGGGCCGCGGGGGCGCCGG
>JADGHD010000398.1 GCA_019689615.1 Frankia sp.
CCACGCCGTCCTCGCCCCCCCCGGGGGCGGGCGGGGCCCCCGGCCGGGCCCGGCCACCGGCGTGAAGGGGTGACCGGATGCGACGCACGGTCTACGGGCCAGAGCACGAGGCGTTCCGGGCGGCGGTCCGGGCCTTCCTCGACAAGGAAGTCGGCGCCCACTACCACGAGTGGGAGGAACTGGACAAACCGCCGCGGAACTTCTACCACAAGGCGGGCGAGCTGGGCATCCTCGGCCTGCAGATCCCGGAGGAGTACGGCGGCGGCGGGGCGTCGTTCCTGTTCAACGCGATCGTCTCGGAGGAGGCCGGCCGCGGCGGCTACGCGCTCGGGCCGCTGCGGATCCACGCCGACATCTGCGTCCCGTACTTCGTCGACTACGCCACCCCCGAGCAGAAGGCCCGCTGGCTGCCCGGCCTGGCCAGCGGCGAGCTGGTGGTCGCGCTCGCGCTGACCGAGCCAGGCGCCGGCTCGGACCTCGCCGGCCTGTCCACCACCGCCCGCCGCGACGGCGACAGCTTCGTCGTCAACGGCTCGAAGACGTTCATCACCGGCGGGCTGAACGCCGACATCTTCCTCACCGCCGTCAAGACCGACCCGACCCAGCGGCACGCCGGCCTGTCGCTGCTGGTCATCCCGGCGGACGCGCCCGGGGTCTCGCGCGGCGGCCCGATGCGCAAGCTCGGCCTGCACATCCAGGACGCCTGCGAGATCTTCTTCGACGACGTCCGGGTGCCGGCGGACAACCTGCTGGGCGAGGAGGGCAGGGGCTTCACCTACCTGACCTCGCACCTGCCGGAGGAGCGGATGTCGATCGCGGTCAACGCCCAGGCCAGCGCGGCATCCGTGCTGGAACGGACCGTCGAGTACGTCACCAACCGGCGGGCCTTCGGCAGGACCCTCAGCCAGTTCCAGAACACCCGGTTCGTGCTGGCCGGCTGCGCGACCGAGGTCGAGGCCGGCTGGGCGCTGCTCGACCGGGCGCTGCTCGCGCTCGACGCGCACGAGCTCACCCCGGCCGACGCCGCCAAGGTCAAGCTCTTCTGCACCGAGATGCAGGGCCGGGTGACCGACGCCTGCCTGCAGCTGTTCGGCGGCTACGGCTACATGACGGAGTACCCGGTCGCGCGGGCCTGGGCCGACGCCCGGGTCGGCCGGATCTACGGCGGCGCCAGCGAGATCATGAAGACGATCATCGCCAAGGACCTCGGGCTGTAGCGGGCTGGCGCCGCCCGCCGCCCGGCTGGTGGGCGCCCGCCGCCCGGTCAGCGCCGGGCGCCGCCGGAGCCGGGGGACAGGATCTCGACGAAGGTCTTGGCGAGCAGGTCCCAGCGCCAGGTGAGCTCGACCCAGGCGCGGCCGGCGGCGCCCATCGACCGGCAGCGGTCCGGGTCGGCGAGCAGCGAGCCGACGGCGTCGGCGACGGCGTCGAGCCGCCGGCCGTCGACGACGATGCCGGTCCGGCCGTCCAGCACGGCGTCCGGGGCGCCGCCGCTGTCCCCTGCGACGACCGGCAGGCCCGTGGCCGACGCCTCCAGGTAGACGATGCCGAGGCCCTCCACCTCCAGGCCGCCCAGCCGGGAGCGGCACGGCATCGCGAACACGTCACCGGCGGCGTAGTGCGCCGGCAGCTCGGCCCAGGGCACCGAGCCGGTGAACACGACGTGCTCGGCTACGTCGTGCTCGCGGGCCAGGCGCACCAGGTCGGACCGGTACGGGCCGCCGCCGACCAGCAGCAGCGCCGTGTCCGGGTAGCGGCGCCGCCACCGGGGCAGCGCGCGGATCAGCATGTCCTGGCCCTTGCGCGGCACCAGCCGGCTGACGCAGACCACGACCCGCCGGTTGGTCAGGCCGTGGCGGGCGCGGATCTCGTCCCGGCCGACGCCCGGGCGGAAGACCTCCGCGTCGACGCCGCTGGGCAGCCGCTCCAGCCGCGGGTGGGGCCCGAACGCGCCACCGAGCCGGCGGCGGGTGTAGTCGCCGAGGTAGGTGATCACGTCGGTGGTCGAGCCGATCCGGCGCAGCGCCTGGCGGGCGCCCGGCAGCGCCGCCCAGCCGACCTCGTGGCCGTGCGTGCTCGCGACGACCCGCTCGATCCCGGTGGTCCGGCGCAGGCGGCCGCCCAGCAGGCCGAGCGGGGCCGCGGCGCCGAACCACACGGCGTCGCAGCCCTCGGCCCGGGCGATGGCACGCGCCCGCCGGAGGACGGCGGGCGTCGGCAGCATCAGCGAGGTGGGGTGGCGGATGACCGGGAAGCTCTGCCGCGCGTCGAACTCGGCAGCGCCCTTCCACGCCGGGGCGTACACGACGACGTCGCTCGCGGGCAGCCGGCTCGCGTAGTTGTGCACGTACGACTGGATCCCGCCGGGCCGGGGCGGAAAGTCGTTGGTCACCACAAGCACCCGCATGGGCCCCATGGTCGCGCACCCCGGCCGGAAGGGTGGCCGGCGGCCCCGCCGCTCCCGTCAGCTCCTGTCGCCGTAGATGCCGGCGACGACGTCGGCGAACTTGTCCATGACGTGCGCCCGCCGGACCTTCAGGCTGGGAGTGAGCTCGCCGGTCTCGACGGTGAAGTCGACGGGGAGGACGACGAACTTCTTGATCGCCTCGGCCCGGGACACCGTGGCGTTGGCGGCGTCGACGGCCGTCTGCAGCTCGGCGAGCAGCGCCGGGTCGTTGACGAGCTCGGCGGCCGGGGTGTCCGCCGGGCGGTTGTTGGCCGTCAGCCAGCGGGGGAGGGCCTCCGGGTCGAGTGTCAGGATCGCGGCGATGAACGGGCGGGTGTCGCCGATCACCATGGCCTGGCTGACCAGTGGGTGGCTCTGCAGGATGTGCTCCAGCGGGGCCGGGGCGACGTTCTTGCCGCCCGCCGTCACCAGGATCTCCTTCTTGCGGCCGGTGATCCGCAGGAACCCGTCCTCGTCGAGCGAGCCGAGGTCGCCGGTGTGGAAGAAGCCCTCCGCGTCCATGACCTCCTTGGTCGCGGTCTCGTTGGCGTGGTAGCCGCTGAACAGCAGCGGGCCCTTGACCAGGATCTCGCCGTCGTCGGCCACCCGGACGGTCACGCCGGGCAGCGGCTGGCCGACGGTGCCGATCCTGGCGTTGCCCGGGCGGTTGGCGGTCACGGCGGCCGCGGTCTCGGTGAGCCCGTAGCCCTCGAGGACGGTCAGCCCGATGCCGCGGAAGAAGTGGCCGAGCCGCTCGCCGAGCGGCGCGCCGCCGCTGACGGCGAACCTGGCCTTGCCACCGAGCGCCGCCCGCAGCTTGGCGTAGACGAGCCGGTCGAACAACGCGTGCCGCAGCCGCAGCCCCAGCCCGGGGCCGCCGCTGTCCAGCGCGCGGCTGTACTGGACCGCGGTCTCCTCGGCGGCGTCGAAGATCCTGCCGCGGCCGGCGGCGTGCGCCTTGTTCTTCGCCCCGGCGTGCACCTTCTCGAACACCCGGGGCACGGCCAGCACGAACGTCGGCTGCGTCCTGGCGAGGTCGTCGAGCAGGGTCGAGGTGTCCGGGGAGTAGGCGAGAGCGTGCCCGTGCTGGATCGCGCCGTTCTGGACGAGGCGGGCGAAGACGTGCGCCAGCGGCAGGAACAGCAGGCTGGAGGTGTAGCCGTCGAACACCTCCGGCAGGTGCTCGACCGCCGCGAGCGGGTCGAACATCAGCGCCCGGTGGCTGAGCTCGCAGCCCTTGGGCCGCCCGGTCGTCCCGGAGGTGTAGATGATCGTCGCGATGCTCTCGACGTTGACGCCGGCCCGCGCCCTGGCCAGGTCGTCCGGCGTGACGCCGCGGGCCTTCCCGTCGGCGGCCAGCGTCGCCAGCGCCCCGTCCTCGATCACGAGGACCTCGCGCAGCGTCGGCACCCGGTCGCGGACCTGGTTGACGACGTCCGCGAGCCGTGCGTTCTCCACGACGACGAGCGAGACCTCGGCGTCGGTGAGGATCCACTCCACCTGCTCGGGGCTGGACGTCTCGTAGATCGGGATGGTGACCGCGCCGGCCATCCAGATCGCGTAGTCGACGACCGTCCACTCGTAGCGGGTCCGGCTCATGATCGCGACCCGGCCCCTGGGCTCGACCCCGTGCGCGACCAGGCCGGCCGCCACCTCCTGGACGAGGTCGGCGAACTCCCGGGTGGTCAGGTCGACGTACTCGCCGTCGACCTTGTGCTGGATCACCACCTGGTCTGGCCGCTCCCTGGCGTGCTCGAAGACCTTGTCGATCAGGGTCGCGTCGTCGGCCAGGGTGACCAGAGGTGGGGAGGTGAACTCTCGCACCGGGAGACTCCTCGGGACTGTGGGGCG
This sequence comes from Frankia sp., assembly GCA_019689615.1. Lineage (GTDB taxonomy): Bacteria > Actinomycetota > Actinomycetes > Frankiales > Frankiaceae > Pseudofrankia. The sequence continues at coordinate 4,298 of JADGHD010000398.1, forward strand.
CGCAACGCCACGCGAGGGCACGGGCCGCCCCCGCGTCGGTCCGCGACCCGGCCGTCGTGGCTGCCAGGTCTGGTGAGACGGTAGCCGTCCGGAGCCGCTGGGGCGAGAGCGCGCCGCGTCATACCGGCCCGAAGCCCTGCCACTGCTGGCCAGCGCGGGGTGCGGGCCGGCTGGCGGTCAGCGTCGGGATGCCCGGTGCTTGCCCGTTGACGCCCCTCGGGCCCGGCCGCCCGCCGGCTGTGCGCCCGCCGGCGGCTCGCCAGCGGCCGGCGCCGGGGCCTCGGCGGGTGCGGCGGCGGATGCGGAGGCGGGGGCCGCCGCCCAGGAGGAGGTGTCCGCCGGCGGCGGCGCGGCGGACGCATCACCCGCCTCCACGACGGCCGCGCCGCCGGCCCTGTCCGCCGGGGCGGGCGGGTCGACCAGGTCCACCAGATCGGCGTCCGCCTCGCGGGGCGCTCGACGGCCGGCGGCGTCGGGGGCTGCCGGTCCGGTCTCGTCGTCATCGGCGCTGGTCGGCCCGGCCTCGTCGGGCGCCGGCCGGCCGGCCGCCCGCCGTCGGCGCAGGGCCAGGAACGGCACGCCGAGGATGACCGCCATGCCGGCGGCGCCCGCCAGCGGCAGCGCCCACAGCAGCGGGCCGCGGTACTCGTCGTCGGCCTGGTCGCCGTCCGCGGCGGCCGGGTCGGCGGCGGTGCTGGGC
>JADGHD010000399.1 GCA_019689615.1 Frankia sp.
ATCCCCGACTATCCCGGCCCCGCCCCGCAGGTACCGCCGCGGTTCGACGTCATCCGCGGCTACCTGCACTTCTACGGCCCGGCGACGCCGAAGCACGTGGCCGAGTTCCTCGACGCCCCGGTAAAGGACGTGCAGGCCCGCTGGCCAGCGGACGCCGTCGAGGTGAGCGTCGACGGGCAGACCCGCTGGCTGCTGGCCGCCGACTCCGACCTGCTGGCCGACGCGGGCCCGACCGGCGTGACCCGCCTGCTCGGCCCCTACGACCTCTATCTCCAGGCCAGGGCGCGGACGCTGCTCGTGGCCGACGAGACCCGGGCCAAGGCGCTGTGGCCGGTACTCGGCCGCCCGGGCGCGGTCCTGGCCGACGGCGAGATCGTGGGCCTGTGGCGCCCGCGCACGTCCGGCCGCGGCCTGCGGCTCGAGATCACCCCATGGGAGACGTTCTCGTCGCCGCTGCGCGCCGCGATCACCACGGAGGCCGAACGCCTCGCCGCCTACCGCGACGTCCGGCTCACCGAGGTCACCTTCGCCGAATGAGCTGAGCCGCGCCCGTGGCGACGCCACGCCGGCCGGCTGCGCGGGGAACGGCCCACAGGCGCGGACCGGCGGCCAGGCCCGGGTTTGCCCGGCCGGGCCGCCGGTGCGTCCGGACCGCTGGCTCAGCCCTTGTTCGGGCCGCGGAGCTTGAAGACGGCGCCGAGCGGGTCGGCGAGCTCGGCCAGTCGGCCGTAGGGGGTGTCCTCGGCCGGCAGGATGACCTTGCCGCCGAGCTCGACGGCCTTCGCGACGGTGGCGTCGGTGTCCTCGCTGGCGAAGTAGACCCGCCAGCCGCCCGCCTCGCCCTCGGGCAGGAACCCGCTCGCGTCCATGATCCCGGCGTACTGCTCGCCGGTGGCGTCGACCAGGGTCGTGTACCTGAAGTCCGGCTCGTCGGCCTCGGTCCTGACGTTCCAGCCGAACGCGTCCTGGTAGAAGCGGACCGCGGCCTTGTAGTCGCTGGTGTGCAGCTCGAACCAGTCGGGCGCGTTCGGCTCGGCCCGCACCGCGTAGCCGCGGTGGGCGCCCGGCTGCCACGCGCCGATCACGGCGCCGGCGGCGTCCTTGTAGACGGCCATGACGCCGAGGTCGGAGACCGCCATCGGCGCGACGAGGACCTCGCCGCCGTGCTCGGCGACCGCGGCCGCCGTCTTCTTGGCGTCGTCGGTCAGCAGGTAGATCGACCAGACGTTGGTCACCTCCTGCTCTGGCATCGTCGGCATGCCGCCGGCGACCGGTCCGCCGTCCCGCCAGAAGTTGAAGTAGCCGCCCATCGCGGGGTCCGGCGCCTCCGAGGTCCAACCGAACAGCTGGCCGTAGAAGCTGCGAGCGACGTCGGTGTCAGACGTCGACAGGTCCACCCAGATCGGCAGGCCGGCGACGCTGAAGTCCGGAGCGGGCATCTCGTCATCTCCTCATCACGATCGCGTAGGTGCGTCGCAGGTACAGACCGCACGAGGGCCGCGAACTCATCGCCACGCCGGACGCGAGTTTCGCCGGGCCCGCCACCGGCAGCGGGCGCTAGCCGAAGGTCGGCGCCAGGTTGGCGGGGACAGGCAGGTCAACGGCGGACTCGGGCGGGCCCGCGGTGACGCGGACCGGGACGACGCCCGCCCAGTAGCCGATGTCGAGGTCCGCCGGATCGTCAACCGGGCCGCCGGCACGGCGCTTGACCGCGATATCGGTGCTGTCCGCCGCGAGGTCGACGGCCAGGACCGCGGTGGCGGCCAGCTCCTTGGCGGTGGGCGGACGGGAGGCGTCCGCCCGGCCGGCCCCGAACCGGTTGACGAACGCGGCGAGCAGCCGGGTCTTCTCGTCCGGGTCCGTGATGAGGTGGGCATCGCCGTGGATCACGACCGACCGGTAGTTGACCGAGTGGTTGAACCACGAACGCGCGTACACCAGGCCGTCGAGCACCGAGACGGTGACGCACACCGGCAGCGGGCTGGGATGGGCGGCCGCGGCGATCCTGGCGGCGACCGAGCTGTGCGCGCAGAGCAGGTCGCCGACCCGGGCGTGCAGCGTCGGGAGCACGTGCGGGCGGCCGTCGACGACGATGCCGACCTGGCAGACCAGGGCCTCGTCGAGTACGGCGTCGGCGGCAGCACGTTCGACGGCGACGCGGTCACGCTTGCGGGTCGGCTGCAGCATGGCGCCATTCTGCTGACGGCCGCCACGATCAACCAGCGAGTTTCCCCCTGGATCTACCGGCTGCGGCCAGCGACGCGGTCGTCGGCGAGGCCAGCGCCGTCGTCAGTGGTCGAGCCGGCGAGCGATTGCAGGACCGCGGCGGTGCGCTCGTCGGCCGGGAAGAAGGCCTCCAGGCAGAGCTCGGCGACGGTGACGCAGACCGGCGTGCCGAACACCGACGTCGTGCTCAGGAACGCGAGCTCCTGTCCCTCGTGGCGCAGCCGCAACGGCACGATCACATCCCCGGGGCCAGGCAGGTCGACCACCGGCTCCGGGTCGGAGCACGGGTAGTCGCGCAGCTCGTCGAGCAGGGCGATGAGGTCCGGGTCCGCGCTCACCCGGACCTGACGGACCAGCCGGCCGAGGATGTGCGCCCGCCACTCGCCCAGGTTGGCTATGTGCGGCGCGAGCCCGTCGGGATGCAGGGTCACCCGCAGCACGTTGACCGGCGGCTCCAGCAGGTGCGGGGCGGCCTTCGCGATGAGCAGGTCGATCGTGGAGTTCGCCTCGATGAGGTCCCAGCATCGGTCGACCAGCAGCGCCGGGTAGGGCTCGTGGCTGCGCAGCAGCCGGCGGGCGGCCGCCAGCACCGGAGCCATCGGCTGCGCGCCGAGCGGCGTCTCCGGGAAGGCGGGGGCGTGGCCGGCGGCGAGCAGCAGCTGGTTGCGCTGCCGCAGCGGCACGTCGAGCTGCTCGCACAGCCGCAGCACCATCTCGGCGCTCGGCCGCGCCCGCCCGGTCTCGAGGAAGCTGATGTGGCGGGCCGAGACGTCGGCCCGCAGCGCGAGCTCGAGCTGGCTGAGCCGGCGCAGCTCCCGCCAGCGCCGCAGCATCACCCCGACCGGCTCGGTTGTGGACCGCGGCCGCGCCCTGAGCGGGAAGGAGCCGTTCCCGGCCGCCATCGGCGCCGCGGCCGTGGGCACCGGCGCCGGCCGCGTCGTGCCCGGCATGGACGGCATCGTCATCCTGGCCTCACCCGCCTTCCTGATCGCCCGGCGGTCCCGACGGTACCGGCGCGTCGCCGATGAAGCCTTTACTTCACGGGTAATGGGCGAGCGTCCGCGAGCCCTCTGGGCAGCCGTCGCCGGGACGTGGCTCGCCTGGTCAGGCGTCAGGCATGGGCGGAGAGCCGACGAGGGGCGCCCCCAGCGAGAGCGCCCCTCGTCCCTGGCACGCCGGCCCCGGCCGGCCAGCGGGAGCGTGCCCGCTGGCCGGCGGCGTGCGGTCAGCGGGCCGGTGCGGCGGTGCCGGCCGGCTCTGCGGCGGATGTGGCCACAGGTGCGCTGCTGCCGGCGGTGTCCGCCGTGCGGGCGGTCGAGCCGGCGCCAGCCCGACGGCCGGGCAGGAGCAGCAGGAGCACCGCCGATGCCACGCAGGCGGGGGCCAGGTAGGCGATCGCGAGGTTCAGCGCCCGGGGGTAGTCGGCCGGGTCCGCTGCGTCGGGCAGGGCGCCGAAGAAGATCGTGCCGACGATCGCGACGCCAAGCGCGTTGCCGACCTGCTGGACGGTGGCGAGCATGCCGGATGCCGTCCCGGCGAGCCGCGGGGTGACCCCGGCCAGCACCACCTCCGTCAGCGGGACCATGACCATGCCCATCCCGGCGCCGATGACCACCAGCGGTCCGCTCAGCCAGCCGATGGCGCCGTCGGTGCCGATGTGGTCGACGGCCAGCGCCAGCAGGCCGAGCCCGGCGGCCATCTCCACCGCGCCCAGCGCGAGCGCCGTCCGCCCGAGCCGGCGGACCAGCGGCCGGCCGCCGAACGCGGTGAGCAGGTAGCCAGCGCACATCTGGGTGAACACGAGCCCGGCGTCCATGGCGTTGAGCCCAAGCCCGGACTGCAGGTAGAGCGCGAGGAAGAGGAACAGCGACGCGATCGTCGTGAAGAACAGGGCGGCGGCGGCGAGCCCGACGGAGAACGCGCGCTCCCGGAACATCGCCAGGTCGACCAGCACCGCCCGGCCGCGCCGCGCCCGCCACCGCTGGTAGGCGACGAACTCGCCCAGGCCGACCGCGGCGACGCCGAGCAGGACCCAGGCCCACAGCGGCCAGCCCGCCTCGCGCCCCTGCACCAGCGGCAGCACCAGCGCGAACAGCGCGGCGCTCGCCAGCACGGCGCCGAGCACGTCGACCCCGCCGGCCCGGCGCGCGCCGGCAGCCGCGTCGGCGCCGGCAGGCGCGCCGTCGGTGGCGCGCGACTCACGGATCGCCCGGGGCGCGAGCGCCAGGGCGGCCACGCCGACCGGGACGTTGATCAGGAAGCAGCCCCGCCAGCCCAGGCCGGCGACGTCCGCGTGGGTCAGCGCGCCGCCGATGAGCTGGCCGCTGGCCGCCGCCATGCCCATCGTGACCGCGTAGGCGGTGACGGCGCGGGCGCGGGCGGCGCCGACCCGGCTGGCACTGATGATCGCCAGGATCTGCGGGTTGAGCAGGGCCGCCGCGGCGCCCTGCGCGATCCGGCCGGCGATGAGCTGCCCGCTGGTGTCGGCGAGGCCGCAGACCGCCGAGGCCAGCGTGAACAGGGCCATTCCGATCATGAAGATCCGGCGGCGGCCGAACCGGTCACCCAGCCGCGCGCCGACGAGCAGCCCGCAGCCGAACGTCAGGGCGAAACCGGCGACAACCCACTGGATGGCGGCGGCGCTGGCGCCGAGGTCGGCCCGCAGCGACGGGATCGCCACGTTCACGATGAAGACGTCGAGAAGGACCACGAAGGTCCCGGTAAGCAGCACGGGCACCTCCAGCCTCGCCCAGGGCG
>JADGHD010000400.1 GCA_019689615.1 Frankia sp.
ACACTCGGGGATCTGCCCGCCCGGGGTGGTTGGTAAAGCCAAGGTCGTACCGCCCCGGGGCTTGGCAGATCTGCGGGGACCCCTGGACTACCCGGCCGCCATCCACGCAGGCGCGGACCAACCACGCCATCTCCACTCAGGAAACGCGTCCACCCAGCCACCACCCAACCGACCGCGACACTCGGGGATCTGCCCGCCCGGGGTGGTTGGTAAAGCCAAGGTCGTACCGCCCCGGGGCTTGGCAGATCTGCGGGGACCCCTGGACTACCCGGCCGCGAGGGTCAGGCGGCGGCTGCCTTGTCGGCGGCTGCGGCGGCAAGGAGTTCCTCGGCGTGGCCGCGGGCCAGGGTGCTGTCCTCCTGGCCGGCGAGCATGCGGGAGAGCTCGCGGACGCGGCCGACGTCGTCGAGGGCGGTGACGCCGCTGCGGGTGACCGAGCCGTCGGAGTCCTTGCTGACCACCAGGTGGCGGTCGGCGAACGCGGCGACCTGGGGCAGGTGGGTGATGCAGATGACCTGGTGCGTGCGGGCGAGCCGGGCCAGCCGGCGGCCGATCTCCACCGCGGCCCGCCCGCCGACGCCGGCGTCGACCTCGTCGAAGACCATCGTGACGCCGTGGTCGTCCGCCGCGAGCACGACCTCGATCGCGAGCATCACCCGGGACAGCTCACCGCCGGAGGCGCCCCTGTGGACCGGGCGGGCTGGGGCGCCGGGGTGCGGGACGAGGCGCAGCTCGACGTCGTCCACGCCGCTCGGGCCGAAGGCCACCGTCCGGCCGAACAGCCGCAGCCCGTTCGGGTCGTCGCGCTGGGAGACCACGGCCACGACCCGGGCCCGCGGCATCGCCAGGCCCGCGAGCTCGGCGGCGACCCGCTCGCCGAAGTCGTGCGCGGCGCGCGAACGGGCGGCCGAGACCTGGCCGGCGAGCTCGGCCAGCTCCTCCAGCAGGGCGTCGCGCTCGGCGACCAGCGACTCGGCCGACTCGCTGTCGCTGTCGAGCTCCAGCAGCCGGCGGCTGGCCTGCTCGGCCCAGGCGAGCACGCCGTCGATGTCGGTGCCGTGCGCCCGGCACAGCGCCGCCAGGTCCGCGCGGCGCTCCTGCGCCGCGGCGAGGCGGACCGGGTCGGACTCGATGCTCGCGGCGTAGGAGGCGAGGTCGGCGGCGATGTCGGCGAGCACCACGCCGGCCTCGCGGATCCGGCCGGCCAGCTCCGCCAGCGCCGGGTCGAGGCTGGACTCGGCGCTGGCGGCGCGCCGGGCCGCGGAGACCAGGTCGACGGCGCCGGGGGCGTCGTCACCGGCGGCCGGGTCGGCGACGAGCGCGGCGTGCGCCGTCTGCGCGGCCCGGACCAGGGCCTCGGCGTGCTCGAGGCGGCGCAGCTCGGCGTCGAGTGCCGCGTCCTCGCCCGGGGTCGGGGCGACCCGCTCGATGTCGGCGAGCCGGGAGCGCAGCGACTCGGCCTCGGCGGCGCGCTCGCGGGAGCGTTCGGTGATGTCGGCGAGCCGGGAGCGGACGGCGGCCAGCCTGGCGTACCGCTCGGCGTAGCGGGCCAGCGGCTTGGCGACGGCATCCCCGGCGAACCGGTCGAGGGCGGCCCGCTGGGTGGAGGTCCGCAGCAGCCGCTGCGCCTCGGACTGGCCGTGCACGGCCACCAGGTCCTCGGCCAGCTCGGCCAGCAGGCTCGCGGGGGCGGAGCGGCCGCCGACCTGGACCCGGGAGCGGCCGTCCGCGGTCAGCGTCCGGCCGATGACGAGCACCCCGCCGTCGTCCAGCTCGCCGCCGGCATCGCGGACCCGGACGGCGGTGGGCGAGTCGGGCGAGACGACCAGCCGGCCCTCGACGAACGCGCGGTCGTAGCCGGGGCGGATCAGGCCGTAGTCGGCGCGGCCACCGGTGAGCAGGTTCAGGCCCTGCACGATCATCGTCTTGCCGGCGCCGGTCTCGCCGGTGACCACCGTCAGCCCTGGCGCCAGCTCGAGTACGGCGTCGTCGATGACCCCGAGGCCACGCAGCCGAATCTCCTCGAGCACGCCCCGAACTCTAGGCCATGCCTACGACGTCCGGAAGGAAGGGACGCATCGCCCGTAGCGCCCGCCGCTGGCGAAGGCGTCGCGGACGGCGGATGATTACTGGTCCGCCGCCGGAGCCGCCGGCAGGTGGTTCGCGTCCGCCATCCCGTTGTCCCGGGCTGCCCGGCCGCGCCAGCCCTCGACCGGCAGGTGGAACTTGGCGACCAGCCGGTCGGTGAACGGCAGCTCCCTGACCACGGCGAGCCGGACCGGGCGGCGGCCGCGGGCCACCTCGACCCGGGAGTTCGCCGGCACATCGACCGAGCGCCGGCCGTCGCAGTAGACCACGCCGGGCACCGGCGGCAGCACCTCGATCGCGACCGTCGACGTCGGGGCGAGCACCAGCGGCCGGGCGAACAGCGCGTGCGCGCTGATCGGCGCCACCAGCAGGGCCTCCACCCCCGGCCACATCACCGGGCCGCCGGCCGAGAACGCGTACGCGGTCGACCCGGTCGGCGTGGCGCAGATCACGCCATCGCAGCCCCAGCGGGACAGCGGCCGGCCGTCGATCCCGACCACGCACTCCAGCATCTTGGCGCGCTCGGCCTTCTCCAGGGACATCTCGTTGAGCGCCCAGCCCTCGTAGGTGACCTCGCCGCGGTAGCGGACCGTCACGTCGACGGTCATCCGCTCCTCGACCCGGTAGTCCTTGCGGATCACGTGGTCGACGGTGGACTCCAGCGCGTCCGGCTCGGCCTCGGCGAGGAAGCCGACGTGGCCCAGGTTGACCCCGAGCAGCGGGATGTCGGCGGAACGGGCGATCTCGGCGCCGCGCAGCAGCGTGCCGTCGCCGCCGAGGACGAGGGCCAGCTCCACGCCGACCGCCGCGTCGTCGTCGGAGCCGACCGTGCACGGCGCGGAGATCCCGAGCAGCTGCGCCTCCTCGGCGAGCATCCGCGGGGCGATCCCGGCGGCGGAGAGGCGGTCGAGCACCCACTGGGCGCGCTCGGCCATGCCCGGCCGGCGGGGGTGGGTCAGGACCAGGATCTCCCGGCTCATCGCCGCCCCCCGCCCGCCGCGGCCGGCACGTTGTCGACGTCGGTGCCGGCGCGCTGCGCCGCCGCGCGGCCGCCGCCCGCCGGCCCCGCGGCGATCGCCGCGTCGAGCGCCACCCGGTCCAGCGGCGGCGCGCCGGCGGCCAGCCACAGCAGGTACTCGACGTTGCCGGCCGGGCCGGGCAAGGGGCTCGCGACCACCCCGCGCACGCCGAGGCCGAGCTCTGCCGCCGCGCCGGCGACCCCGGCGACCGCGTCGGCGTGCAGCGCCGGGTCGCGCACCACGCCACCGGCGCCCAGGCGCTCCCGGCCGACCTCGAACTGCGGCTTGACCAGCAGCACCAGGTCGGCGTCCTGGGTGGCGCAGGCCACCAGCGCCGGCAGCACCAGCCGCAGCGAGATGAACGACAGGTCGCCGACGATCAGCTCGACGGGCCCGCCGACCGCCTCGGGCGTCAGGTAGCGCGCGTTCGTCCGGTCCAGCACGCGCACCCGTGGGTCGGTCCGCAGCCGCCAGTCCAGCTGCCCGTAGCCAACGTCGACGGCGGCGACCGAGGCCACCCCGGCCCGCAGCAGCACGTCGGTGAACCCGCCGGTGGACGCGCCCACGTCCATCGCCCGCCGCCCGGCCACCCGCAGCGCCGGCCCGGCGGCCGTGGGCGCCTCGCCGCGGTCGGCTGCCTCCCCCGGCCCGGATGGTGCCGCCGTGCCGGGTGCCGCCGGCTCGCCGGGGGCGGCCGGCTGCAGAGGGGGGACACCGAACGCGGCGAAGGCGCCCAGCAGCTTGTGGGCGCCGCGCGAGGCGTAGCCGGGGTCGTCGCCGCCGGTCAGCGCGATCGAGGTGTCCGGGGCGACCATCGTCGCGGCCTTGGTCGCCGGCCGGCCCATCACCAGCACCCGGCCGGCCGCGATCGCCTCGCCCGCCTGCTCGCGTGACCGGACCAGCCCGCGGCGGACCAGCTCGGCGTCGAGTCGCATCCTGCGTGCCATACCGGCGCTACCCAGTGCTGCCGGGGGCGTCCGCGGCCGCGTCCAGCCCCGCGAGCGTGCCGGCCAGCAGTCGGTGCACGTCCTCGAAGACGGCGACGTGGTCGGCCACGGGCAGCCCGGGCAGGGCGGCCAGCCGCTCGGCCGCCGCCCGGACACCCGCGTCATCGGGACCAGCGTGCCCGGCTGGGCCCGGTTCGGGCTCGGTGATCACCTGTCCAGCCTCCCGCGGTCGATGCCTAAGGCTAGTGTCGCCCACCGTCCGGCGAAGCGGCGTGGCCGGGCGGTGTCGCCGGGCGGCAGCGGGCGTCGGCAGGTAGGACAGACAGCTGACGACGGTGCGTCGACGCGGCGGGCGGGCCAGGCCCACTGGCCCGGACGGGCGCGAGCGAGGGAGGGATGATCTCGATGGCGGACCGGGAACAGTGCGAGGCCGCGCTGCGCGATCTCGCCGCCCGTCTCGAGAAGCTGAGGCGCAACGGCAGCCCGCCCCGCACGCCGCAGCGCACGATCCTGTGCCGGCTGCCCGACCTCGGCACCTCCTACGTCGCCGAGCTGCGCGACGGCGGCCTGCACGACATCACCGAGGGCAGCCGCAAGGCCCAGATCACGTTCACGCTGACGAGCGACGACCTGGTCGCGGTCACCAGCGGGGCGCTGTCGGTCTCCTCGGCCTGGGCGAGCGGGCGGCTCAAGGTCGACGCCAGCCTGCGCGACCTGCTCCGGGTCCGCGACCTGCTCTAAGCCCCGCGTCGGCCAGGCCGGGCCGGCGGCTCAGGCCGGCAGCGTGAGGCCGGCGCAGGCGGGCGGCCGATCGTCCGCGATGGCGCTGGCCGGGCGGCCGCCGTCGGCGGCGGCCCAGGCGGCCACGCACGCCGCGCGCAACGCCGCCAGGCCATCCGCGGACTCCCCCGCCTCCCCCACCTC
>JADGHD010000401.1 GCA_019689615.1 Frankia sp.
GGGGGGGGGGGGGGGGGGGCGGCGCGGGGGGGGGTTGTGGGGGGGGGCCGGCCCCCCCCCGACAACCGGCCGGACGAGCTGCCCGAGACGGCCTGCATCGCGGGCGTGACCTGCTCGGAGGCCGCGCTGCTGGCCGCCGGGGAGAACATCCAGGTGCACGGCGGCATGGGAGCCACCTGGGAGCACTCGGCCCACCTGTACCTGAAGCGGGCCACCGTCAGTCGGCTGCTGCTACGGTCGCCCGCCCGGCATCTGGACCGGCTCGCGCAGCTCACCGGCATCGACGAGACCCACACACCGGATCCGGCCGCCATCGCCGGCTGACTACGGACACCGAGGGCCGCCCGGCGGCGCGGCCCGAACCGGACGATACCCCGAGCAACAAGAACACCCAGGAGGCGTAGCCATGGCTACACCAGCGGCAGACGACGGGGCGGGCACTCTGCTGCCAGCCAGCGAGCTCTACCGGCTGGGCGGGGCCACCGAGGTCGTCCCGCTGACGAAGCTGGCCGACGCGGCCGGCGCGCTGGCCCGCGAGATCGCCGGCAAGAGCCCGCTGGCCCTGCGGCTGTCCAAGGAGTCGATCAACCGGTCCGAGCACCTGCCCCTCGACGAGGGCTACCGGCTCGAACAGGACTACACCGCGCGCGTCAGCAGTCTCGACGACGCCCGCGAGGCACACGCCGCCTACCGCGAGAAGCGCGCACCGAAGTGGAGTTGGCGATGACGGAACACACAGCCGGCACCGCACCGGCAGGGGACGGCGGGGCGCAACCGACGGATGTCCGGGTCGTCGCGGACGGGCCGGTGCTGTTCGACGTCGGCAGCGACGGGGTCGGGGTGGTCACCCTGAACGCGCCGGAGCGGCGCAACGGGTGGAACCCCGAGATGGAGCTGCGTTACTTCGAAGTCCTCGAACTCGCCGACACCGACCCGCGGGTGCGGGTCGTGCTGCTTACCGGCGCCGGCCGGACATTCTGCCCGGGCGTCGACAGCGGCCGCCTTGACGGGCTCGCCGGCAAGCCGCTGGACATGACCGGACGGCGCTCGCCGGTGCGTGCCTGGGCGCTGCGCAAGCCGCTCATCGCCGCGATCAACGGGGCCTGCGCCGGGATGGGACTCGTGCAGGCACTGCTGTGCGACGTCCGGTTCGCCGCCCGCGGGGCGAAGTTCACCACGGCGTTCGCGCGCCGCGGCCTGGTCGGCGAGTACGGCATCACCTGGCTGCTGCCCCGGCTCGTCGGACCGGAGCGGGCGGCCGACCTGCTGCTGTCCGGACGGGTGTTCGACGCGGACGAGGCGCTGGCGCTCGGCGTCGTCAGCCGCGTGGTCGAACCCGGCGAACTGATGGCGTCGGCGCGGGCCTACGCAGCCGACATCGCGGCGAACTGTTCGCCGCTGTCGCTGGCATTCATCCGCCACCAGCTGCACACGGACCAGCAGGCAGGACTCGACGCCACGCTGCACCGCGCCTACGCCGCGATGGCGGTCGCGGCGACCAGCGCGGACTTCCGCGAGGGCATGGACAGCTTCCTCCAGGAACGCGCGCCCGCCTTCCCACCGCTCGCCGCCGACCTCCACCCCGCGGCCGTCACCGGCGCCGGCCTTCCCGAACTCGACATCGTGCCCAGCGCCGTGGTCGACAATAGCCGGCCGACGGGCTGATCTGGCTGGCCGGCCGCATCGCGCAGCACCAAATCCCGGCCGGGCGCCCGGCGGCCCCCCGGCGGGGCCCCCTTCCCCGAAGACGGGGCACGATGAGGGCAGCCGCGGATACGCATGACCTTGCTCCCCCGGCTCGGGTCGGCCGCCATGCGATCTTTCGCAGAGGTGGGCGCACACCCGTGCCCGGCGTGGAGGACGACTCGTGCGGGCGGGCCGGACGTCCCCGAAGAGCCGGTTCAGGTGACCATGCCGGTTCAGGTGAACATGTCGACAACCGTGGTCGTGCCGGAGGCCAGCAGGTAGTCGCTCGCGCCGTCGAGGTGGCGCTGCCAGAGCCGTCCCGCGCCAGCCGCATCCGCCGCCTCGATCAGGTCGACGACCTTCGCGTGCGCCGCGCGGCTGTCCTTCAGCGCGGAGGCGAACGCGGGTGAGCCGGCGTCTGCCTCGGCCCTGGACCGGTCGGCATGCTGGACGATGTGTTCCAGCATGCCCATGAGTACCAGCAGCGTTTGGTTGCCGACGAGCTCGATGAGCAGCGTGTGGAACTGTTCCAGCCGGCGCAGCGTCGGGAGCGGTGTCTCGAAGGGATCGTCCGGCCATGGCTCGTCGATGTGCGCGCGCAGCCGGGCGACGTCGCCGTCGGTGCGGGTAGCCGCGAGCCGGGCGACGGCCCGCGGCTCGATGGCGGCGCGGGCCGCCAGCACGTCGGCAAGTGTCGTGCCCTGGTGCTGAAGGATCAGCCCCGAGTAGCGGGCGGCGACGTCCAGGTTCGGGGGCCGCACCCGCACGCCGCCTCCCGGGCCGCGGCGCACGGTGATCAGCGACTCCGACTCCAGCACCCGGAAGGCCTCGCGCAGCGTCGGCCGGGAGACGTGAAACTGCCGCATCAGCTCGCTCTCGGAGGGCAGAGCCTCGCCCTCGGCAAGCTTGCCTCGCACGATCTGGCCCCGCAGATGGGTGGCGACCAGCTCGGCCATCTTCGGCAGGCGAAGCTGGCGCACGGCCGGGGACAGGACCGCCCTCTCTGGCATTCCCATCTCGGGCATCTCGTTGATCCTCACAGCGGCCGATGGTTCGCGAATAACAGTGCAACCACCAAGGTTTCTTTCTATTCCTCCAAGTCTACTTGGGCGGGCTGGGGCACACGGTCCGGCCTGCAGAGCGAGGGTGAAGCCGCACCGCCGGGGCCGAGACCGGTCGTGGTGAGGGTCGCGTCGGCGATCGCGGATGGGAGCGCCTGATACGCGCACAGCAGCGCGTGGACCTCCTGGTCGGCGCCGCCCGGGGGTCCGGGCGCACAGGACCCGCCACCGAGGATCGTCGACTTCAGCCCGGGACGCCGTGGCGTGACGTCCCGGCCCGGTATGGGCACTGGCGCACGGTGTACGGGCTGTTCCGGGACTGGCAGCGTGACGGGACCTGGAAGCGGGTCCTGACCGCGCTGCAGGCCCGGGCGGACGCCGACGGGCTGATCACCTGGGAGGTGTCGGGGGACTCGACGGTCGTGCGTGCGCACCAGCACGCTGCCGGCGTGACAGGCTTCACTTTCCTTTGCAGGCTCACCCGACCGGAACGCCTCGCTACGCGGTTGTGTCCCTCGGTACACGCCGGTCTCGCCTCGGGCTTCCTCCCGACCCCACCTCACGATGACGCCGCTGCCTCCCCCAGAGGACTTCCATCTCCAAACGACTGCCCATGCCGGGCGTACAAAGGGTGGCGGACCGCGGTCGCGGTCCCGCCACCGCCCCTTCTCGCGCGGGGACCAGATCAGCGCGCCAGCCGGCCGCTGCCGCTCAGCGGGCCTCGACAACCACGGCGGAAGCCATGCCGCCACCCGCGCACAGGGCGGCGACGCCATAGCGCTCGCCGCGCCGACGCAACTCGTGCAGCAAGGTCAGGATGAGCCGGGCACCAGTCATCCCGACCGGGTGTCCGAGGCTGCAGCCGCTGCCGTTGACGTTGAGAATCTCCGGGTCGATACCGAGAATCCGGTGGCCGGCGACCGCGACCGAGGCGAACGCCTCGTTGATCTCCACAAGGGCCATGTCGGCAAGCGTGAGGCCGGCGCGGTCCAACGCCTTCGGGATGGCCAGCGTCGGGGCGAGCCCGGTGCGGACCGGGTCGACGCCGACGGAGGCCCAGGAACGGATCACGCCCAGCGGCGCCACACACAGACGCTCGACGACCGCCTCGTTGGCGAGCACGAGCGCGGCGGCGCCGTCGTTGACGCCGGACGAGTTGCCGGCGGTGATCTCGAAACCCTCGATCTCCGGGTGCAGCGGCTTGAGCGCCGCCAGCTTCTCCAGTGACGTGGAGCGCCGCGGATGCTCGTCCACCTCGAAGACCACGGTCGAGCCGTTGGGCCGGGCCGCCTGGACCGGAACGATCTCCTCGGCGAACAGGCCTGCGTCGATCGCGGCCACCGCACGCTGGTGGGAACGCAGCGCCCAAGCGTCCATCGCCGCCCGGTCGATGTCGGCGAGCTTCGCCGTGTTGTGCCCGACAGTGATCGACATGTCGTCCGCCGGGGCCTCAGCCGTGGCCGGATGCGACGGCGGCATCCAGGGCTGCACGGTGTCGGTGCCCGGTATCCGGTAGGCCACGGTCGGCCGGGTCGACGACGACTCTGCGCCGCCGGCCACGACGATCCGGTCCATGCCGGCGATGATCGAGGCGGCGGCGGTGGACACGGCGGCCATGCCGGAGGCGCACTGGCGCTGGTGGGCGAGCCCCGGCACCGACTCCATTCCGAGTCGAAGCGCGGTGTGCCGCGCAAGATCGCCGCCGCCGTACAGGACCTCGCCGAGAACAAGGTCGTCGATCTCGTCCGCGGCGACACCCGCCCGGGCGACGGCTCCCCTGACGGCTGCCTCCGCCAGGTCGTAGACCGGCGTCTGGCTGAGGGTGCCCTTGAACGCCGTGCCGATCGCCGTGCGGGCACCCGCCAGCACGTAGGCCTCGCTCCTCGTTGTCACAGCTGACTCCTGTTCGCCTGGCACCCGGTTGCGGGTGGGGACGGATCCTTTGGGGCCGGAAGGGGCGATCGGATGACCTGACCGGGCCGTGCTCCGTCGGAGCGTTCCGACCAGGGCCGACGGAGACCGCGTCGAGGGTGGGCTGGCCGCCGCGGGATCACACCATCCGAACGGCCGACGACTCGGCAGCGGCCAGGTGGCGACCGCGCAGGGCGGAGCGCATGACCTTGCCGGCGTGGCTCAGCGGCAGCTCGTCGACGAGGTACCAGTACGCGGGCACCTTGAAGCCCGCGAGCCGGGCCCGGACAAACCGGCGCAGCTCGTCGGGATCGGG
>JADGHD010000402.1 GCA_019689615.1 Frankia sp.
AAATACAACATAGCTTCAGTGGTGATGGTATTGAGGTTTATACGAGCATGCCCAGGCCCCGCGCCTGGCCGCCCGCTCGCGCCGCCCACGCCCGTTGGCCCGGCCGAGCCGGCAGCGCCCGCACGGCCCGCCGCGCCCGCCGGCGTTGACCCGGCGCGCGCCCCGGAGGTCGGGGCCTGGCCGCCACCGCCGGGGGAGCCGCCGCTCGCGCCGCCCGCAGCGGACGCGGCGGCCGAGCCCGGGGGTGGCGTGCGGGCGGAAGGACCCGGCGACGAGGTGGCGGAAGGCTGCTCGGCCGCCGCGTCCGGCGTCGCCGGGTCCTTGTCGTGCTCGACCATTCACCGCTCCCGACGCCGATCGCGCTGCGCCCGCCCGTAACCGGGGACCATACCGAGGCCACACCGGGACACCGACGAGCGGTTGCGCACGGCGACGGGCGGC
Organism: Frankia sp.; assembly: GCA_019689615.1. GTDB lineage: Bacteria > Actinomycetota > Actinomycetes > Frankiales > Frankiaceae > Pseudofrankia. Next base: position 442 of record JADGHD010000402.1, read on the forward strand.
CGTCAGACGGCCTCGCCGATGCGGTGGACGCGCATCGTGTTGGTCATGCCGGCGACGCCGGGCGGGGTCCCCGCGACGACGACGACCAGCTCGCCCGGCTTGCACCGGCCGATCGCCAACAGGGCCTCGTCGACCTGGCGGACCATCTCGTCCGTGCTGTTCGCGAACGGGACGACGAACGTCTCCACGCCCCACAGCAGCGCCATCTGGCTGCGCACGGCCGGGATCGGGGTGAACCCGAGCACCGGCACCGGGCTGCGGTAGCGGGCCAGCCGGCGCGCGGTGTCCCCGGACAGGGTGTGCGCGACCAGGTAACGGGCGCCCACCGCCGCGCCGACCTCGGCCGCGGCCTGGGCGATCGCGCCGCCGAGCGTGCGCGGCGCGGTCCGCAGCGGTGGCAGCCGGCCGAGGTCCTGCTCGGCGGTCTCGATGATCCGGGCCATCGTCGCCGCCGCCTCGATCGGGTACGCGCCGACGCTGGTCTCGGCGGACAGCATGATCGCGTCGGCGCCGTCGAGGACCGCGTTCGCGCAGTCGCTGGCCTCGGCGCGGGTCGGCCGCGGCGCGTTGACCATCGACTCCAGCACCTGGGTGGCGACGATGACCGGCTTCGCCCGCTCGCGGGCGGCGCTGACGGCCCGCTTCTGGACCAGCGGGACGTCCTCGAGCGGCAGCTCGACGCCGAGGTCACCGCGGGCGACCATCAGGCCGTCGAACGCCTCGATGATCCCGTCGAGCTCGGCCACGGCCTGCGGCTTCTCGATCTTGGCGATGATCGGGACATGGATCCCGACGTCGTCCATCACCTCGCGGATCTTGCCCGCGTCGGCGGCCGAACGGACGAAGGACAGCGCGATCATGTCGACGCCCAGCTCGAGGGCGTAGCGCAGGTCCTCCTCGTCCTTCTCGGTCAGCGCCGGGACGGTGAGGGCGGCGCTGGGGATGTTCATCCCCTTGTGGTCGCTCACCGGACCGCCGACCACCACCGTGGTGTGCACGTCGGTGTCGGTGACGCCGTCGACCGTGAGCACCAGCCGGCCGTCGTCGACCAGGATCCGGTCACCGGCGCTGACGTCGCCGGGCAGGCCGGGGTAGGTCGTCCCGACCTCGCGCTGGTCGCCCGGCACGTCGCGGATCGTGATGGTGAAGTGCTCGCCGGGCACGAGCGTGACGCTGCCGTGCGCGAAGGTGCCGAGCCGGATCTTCGGCCCCTGCAGGTCCGCGAGGATGCCGACGGCGCGCCCCGCGGCATCGCTGGCCTCACGCACCCGGCGGTAGACGGTGGCGTGCTGCTCGTGCGTGCCGTGCGAGAAGTTGAGTCGGGCTATGTCCATGCCGGCGTCGACGAGGGCACGCACCCGCTCCGGGGTGTTGGTGGCCGGTCCCAGGGTGCAGACGATCTTAGCTCTTCGTGGCACGTCTTAGAGCCTAAAAAATGATCAACTCGGATAGGGCGCCGGCCCCCGTGCATGTCGGGAACACGTCGCCCATCCGGGGGCGTCCCAGCTGCTGCCGACTGCACACAGCCGACCTTTGCGTACAGGCTGCAAAAGCGCGCGCAAGGGCGTACGGTCAAGTTCGCCCGCTCCTCACCCCCCAGGAGCGCGGGCTCCCGCGCGCATCGAGGCCGGCCTGGCCAGCCGGCGGTTGCGCCGGGTCGGCAATGCGACAGACACGGGAAAGTGGGCGACGCTGCCCGACGATCCCTCCTGAAGCGCTCACCGGCAGCGGAGGCAGGGATGACACTGCGGCTTGGGCCGCCATGGAGAACCTCATGAGCGGCAACCCAGCGATTCAGCGCAAGCCATCGGGAGACGTGGACATCGCGCTCCCCGATGACGAGCCGGACAGGCCGAGCGACGGCGCGGCTGGCAGCCCCAGCACCGGCGATGACCAGGGGTTTTCCAGCTCGTCGGGGGTACGCCCCGGCTGAGCGTGGTGACCGGTGGCCGCGCCGTGGCAGCCCCTCTCCCGGCCGGCCACCCCCGATTCCGTCGGGCGTTCACCGCCCGTCCACCCGACTGACGGGTTTCCGCCACCCCGCCCGGGATTGATCCGCCAATGCCATCGGGTGTGCCGAGATCGCCGCGCCGCCGACAGCCGTCGCTCCTATCCAGCAATCACCCATACCGTCACCGCCGGGCGGGCCGCGCGGTGGCTGTTTGCTGCCCGAAACCAGCCACGGGAAGGCGGCACGCCATCCATTACGCCGTAACGCCCGGACGCACGGCGGAATGCGCCGCCGGGCCACGTCGAAACCCGCTGGTCAGGAAGCGATCGCGAGCGCGTTTTCGGCCCGTCCTCCCCGGTCCGGGCCGCTGTCGTCCGGTACCGGCGAGTCGGTGGCGAACTGGGTGCGGTACAGCTCGGCGTACAATCCGCCGCCCGCCAGCAGGTCGGTGTGCCGGCCCTGCTCGACGACCCGGCCGTCGGCGACCACCAGGATCCGGTCGGCGTCCCGGACCGTGGACAGCCGGTGCGCGATGACCAGCGCGGTCCGCCCGGTCAGCGCGGCGGTCAGCGCCCGCTGCACCGCCGCCTCCGACTCGCTGTCCAGGTGCGCCGTCGCCTCGTCGAGCACCACGATCGCCGGCTCCTTCACCAGCAGCCGCGCGATCGCCAGCCGCTGCTTCTCGCCGCCGGACAGCCGGTAGCCGCGCTCGCCGATGACCGTGTCCAGCCCGTCCGGCAGCGCCCGGACCAGCCCGCCGAGCTGCGCCGCGTCCAGCGCGGCCCACATCTGCTCGTCGGTGGCGTCCGGGCGGGCGAACATCAGGTTCGCCCGGATCGTGTCGTGGAACATGTGGGCGTCCTGGGTGACGACGCCGACCGTGGCCCGCAGCGAGGCGAGCGTGACGTCGCGGATGTCCTGGCCGCCGATCAGGACCCGGCCGCTGGTCGGGTCGTAGATCCGGCTGACGAGCTGGCTGATCGTGGTCTTGCCGGCGCCGGACGGCCCGACCAGGGCCACCGTCTCGCCCGGCGCCACCCGGAACGAGACGTCGTGCAGCACCTGGCTGGGCACGCGCGTGTCGAGCACCGCCACCGACTCCAGCGACGCGAGCGAGACCTCGCTGGCCGCCGGGTAGCGGAAGCTCACGTGGTCGAACTCGATCGCCGCCGGCGGCCGGCCACCCGGGCCGGGGGCGGCCCCGTCGTCGGCGGCCGGCGCCTCGCCCGCCACCGACGGGAACGCCAGAGGGCGGGCGTCCGGCCTGTCCTCGATCGCCGGGCGCAGGTCGAGGACCTCGAACACCCGCTCGAACGACACCAGCGCCGTCATCACGTCGACGTGCACGTTCGACAGCTGGGTTAGCGGCCCGTAGAGCCGGGACAGGTACGCGGTGAGCGCGACGATCGTGCCGACCTCGATGTGCCCCTGGGCGGCGAAGCGGCCACCGACGCCGTAGACCGCCGCCGTCGCCAGCGCCGCGACCAGCGTCAGCGAGGTGAAGAAGATCCGGCCGAACATCGCCTGGGTGACCCCGATGTCGCGGACCCGGCCGGCCTGCCGGCGAAACGTCGCCACCTCCCGGGCTGGGTCGCCGTACAGCTTCGACAGCAGCGCTCCGGCGACGTTGAACCGCTCGGTCATGGTGGTGTTCATCTCGGCGTTGAGCGCGTAGCCCTCGCGGGTGAGCGCGGCCAGCCGCGGCCCGAGCAGCCGCGCCGGGATGACGAACACCGGCAGCAGGACCAGCGCGACCAGCGTGACCTGCCAGGACAGCGTGAACATCGCGGCCAGCACGAAGGTGGCGGTCAGGACGTTCGAGCAGACCGCGGACAGCGTGTTGGTGAACGCGGACTGCGCGCCGAGCACGTCGTTGTTCAGCCGGGTGATCAGGGCGCCGGTCTGGGTCCGGCTGAAGAACGCCAGCGGCTGGCGCTGCACGTGGTCGAAGACCCGGGAGCGCATGTCGTAGATCAGGCCCTCGCCGATCCGAGCGGACAGCCAGCGCTGCAGCAGCGACAGCGCCGCGTCGACCAGCGCGATCCCCGCGATCACCCCCGCGAGGACCTCGACGAGGGTGACGTTGCCCGGGATGACCCCCTCGTCGATGATCGCCTTGAAGATCAGCGGGAGGGCCGTACCCAGCGCGGCCTCGGCCACGACGACCGCCAGGAAGGCCAGCAGCTGCCGACGGTAGGGCCGGGCGAACTCGGCGATCCGCCGGATGGTCCCCGGCCGCAGCTTCTGCCGCAGGACCGACGAGTCCTGCCGGTAGCTGCGCATGGTCGCCCACGCGTTGCTCCGCCCCGGGCTCGGTACCGGGTGGCTCATACCCGCGCCCCGCGCGCCACCCGTGCCCGCCTGATCCGCTCTGCCATCGCCGTGTCCAGCCTCATCCGTCCTCGTTCGCTCGCCGTCCTCGTTCGCCCGCCCGCGCCGCGGGCCCCGGCTCGTCGTCGCCATCCGGTCCGGCCGCGTTCGCCAGCAGCGAAACCCGCCGGGAGCCGGGGCCGGGAGCGGCCCCAGGGGGCCGGCGCCCGGCCCCGGCTCATGTGCGGCGGACGGAGCGCGGCGGAAGGA
>JADGHD010000403.1 GCA_019689615.1 Frankia sp.
GCGCCGAGCAGCGCGGGCCGGGCGGCTCGCCGGTCAGCCCTTGGTGAGCCCGAACAGGCGGGCGGCGTTGTTCTTGAACAGGCCGGGCTTGACCTCGTCCCGGATGTTGATCTTCTCCACGTCGGCCAGCCAGCGCTCCGGGGTGATGACCGGGAAGTCGGTCCCGAACAGCATCTTGTCCCGCAGCAGCGTGTTCGTGTACTGGATCAGGATCGGCGGGAAGTACTTCGGCGACCAGCCGGACAGGTCGATGTAGACCTGCGGCTTGTGCAGCGCGACCGACAGCGCCTCCTCCTGCCAGGGGAACGACGGGTGCGCCAGGATGATCGGCATGTCGGGGAAGTCGACCGCCACCTGGTCGAGGTACATCGGGTTGGAGTACTCCAGCCCGATCCCACCGCCACCGCGCTGCCCCGAGCCGACGCCGGTCTGACCGGTGTGGAACAGCGCGGGCACCCCGGCCGCCTGGATCACCTCGTAGAGCGGGTACACCGACCGGTCGTTCGGGTGGAATGCCATCGTGCTCGGGTGGAACTTGAACCCGCGCACGCCGTACTTGTCGATGAGCCGCTGCGCCTCCTCCACGCCGGCCGCCCCGCGCGCCGGGTCGATGGAGGCGAACGGAATGATCACGTCCGAGTTCGCCGCCGCGCGCTCGGCGACCTCGTCGTTGGTCGGGTGCGCCGGGTCGGGGTCGACGCCCGCCTTGTCGACGATGAACGTCACCGCCGCCATGTTCCGCTCGCGGTAGTACGCGGCGAGCTCGTCCACCGTGTAGCCGGCCGTGTCGGTCTTGAAGTACTTCGCGAGCGCGGCCGCCTCCTCGTTCGCCGGGGCATCCGGCGCGTGCACCGAGCGGTGCACATGGGTGTGGACATCGATCGCGACCAGGCTGTCGAGGTCAAGCGTCACAGGTAGCTCCGTCCAGGTCCGTCGTCGGGGCGCAGGTCAGGGCCCGCGGGGCGCACTGATTTCTGGCAGGCTTGCAGGCTTTCATGCTGACAGAATCGTTGACAAGAGTTTCCAAGATTCGTTAGGCTCCGCACACCATGAAGGCGGTCGTGTGCGTGCCGGGCGGTACTGAAGTCGCCGAGGTGCCCGACCCGGCCCCCGGGCCGGGCGAGCTCGTCGTCCAGGTCGATTCCTGCGGGCTGTGCGGCTCGGACGTGCACGCGGTCGAGCACGGCACGACCGCCGAGGGCCAGATCCTTGGCCACGAGTTCGCCGGCCGGGTGGTCGCGCTGGGCGCTGGTGTGACCGGGTGGCGGGACGGCGACCCGGTCGCCGTGGACCCGCTCGGCTCCTGCGGCACCTGCCGGGCGTGTGCGCGTGGCGTGCCGTTCATCTGCCCGGCGGCCCCGAACATCGGCATCCACCCGGAGGCGGGCGGCGCCTACGCCGAGTACATCGCGGTGCCCGCGAGCCAGGCGGTGCGGCTGCCGGCCGAGCTACCGGTGTGGCTGGGCTCGGCAGCCGAGCCGCTGGCGGTGGCGATGAACGCGGTGAAGCTCGCCCGCCTGGCGCCCGGCGACCGCGTGCTGGTCTACGGGGCCGGCCCGATCGGGCTGAACGCGATCATCGCGCTCAAGCTGGCCGGCGTCGAGCACATCGTCGCCGCCGGCCGCAGCAGGGCGCGCCGGGCCGCCGCCGAGGCGCTCGGCGTCACCGACGTCATCGACACCCGGGCGATCAGCGTCCCGGACTACTCGGCCAGCACGGGAGTGCGGTTCACCGCGGTCCTGGAGTGCTCCGGCGCGCCGAACGCCAGCGACGACGCCCTGGCGGTGCTGGAGCCGGCCGGCGTGCTGGTCGAGCTGGGGGTCGTCTCGCACCTCGTGTCGGCGCCGATCATCGCCCTGGTCGGCAACGGCACCACGATCGTCGGCAGCTGCGCGTTCGACCACGTCACCTACCAGGAAGCGGTCGACGCCATCGCCAGCGGCCAGGCACCGGTCGGTTCGCTGGTCAGCGAGCGGGTCGACCTCGCCGGCACCCCGGACGCCCTGTACCGGCTGCGCCGCCCGGGCGATCTGGTCCGGGTGCTGTGCATGCCGGGCGTCGCCGCCGGCACCCAGAGCGCCGGCACCGGCACGAGCTGACGACCGGCCCGGGTCAGCCAGAGCCGGCCCTGGTCGGGTTCCCCCAACCGGCAATCGAGCTTTCGGGAGCGGCAGTGGACGAGTTCGCCGGCAAGGTCGCCGTCGTCACCGGCGCGGGCAGCGGTATGGGCAAGGCGTTCGCCACCCGCTGGGCCGCCGAGGGCATGAAGGTGGTCGCCGCCGACATCCAGCAGGACGCGCTCGACGCGACCGTCAAGGAGTTACGCGAGGCCGGCCACAGCGTGCTCGGCGTGCGCACCGACGTCTCCAGGGAGAGCGACATCGTCGCGCTGGCCGACGCGGCGCTCGCCGAGTTCGGCGCGGTGCATCTGGTGTGCAACAACGCCGGCGTCGAGGGCTACCTGGAGGGGCCGATCTGGGCGGCCACCGACAAGGACTGGGCCTGGACGGTCGGGGTCAACTTCTGGAGCGTCGTCTACGGCGTCCGCACGTTCGTCCCGATCATGCTGCGGCAGAACGAGCCGGCGCACGTCGTGAACACCGCCTCGATGACCGCGGTGATCAGCGCGCCCAACATGTACGGGATCACCAAGCACGCCGTGCTGGCGCTGTCCGAGGTGCTCGCGGCCAACCTGCGGGAGGCGGGCGCGCCGATCGGCGTCACCGCGCTGTGCCCCGGGACGATCGCCACCAACCTCTTCTACGGCAACCGCAACCGGCCGCCGGAGCTGCGCAACGACGAGGAGCCGCCGGGCGCCGACGCCGCCCGCGAGCTGCGCGCCCGGATGCACGGGGTGCTCTCGGCCGGCATGCCGCCGGCCGAGGTCGCCGACAAGCTCGTCGCCGCGGTCCGGCGCAACGCCCTCTACCTGCTCACCGACCACGACTGGGACGACCAGGTCATCGCCCGCCACGAGGCGCTGCGCGCCGGCACCGTCGACTGAGGGAGAAGCTGATGAGCAGGGGATTCGACGGGAAGATCGCGATCGTCACCGGCGCGGCCGCCGGCTTCGGACTGGCCGTGTCGACGAAGCTCGCCGCCGCCGGTGCCCGGGTGGTGATGGTGGACATCGCCGCCGACGAGCTGCACCGCCAGGCCAAGGAGGTGCCCGGCGCCACCCCGGTCGTCGCCGACGTCAGCAAGGAGGCCGACGTCGACGGCTACGTCGCGCGGGCGGTCGAGGAGCACGGCCGGGTCGACCTGTTCTTCAACAACGCCGGCATCGAGGGCCGGATGGCGCCGATGACGGAGCTGTCGGTCGAGGACTTCGACCGGGTCTGGGCGGTCAACGCCCGCGGCGTGTGGCTCGGCCTGCGGGCCGTGCTGCGGGTGATGAAGCCGCAGAAGTCCGGCGCGATCGTGAACACGGCATCCATGGCGGCCATCCGCGGCGCGGCGACGTTCTCCCCGTACATCGCCTCCAAGCACGCCGTCGCCGGGCTGAACCGGTGCGCGGCCCTGGAGGGCGCCCCGTACAACATCCGGGTCAATGCGATCGCCCCCGGCCACATCGACACCCGGATGGCGCGCGACCTGACCGCGCAGATCGACCCGGACGACCCAACCGGGGTCTTCGAGCAGACCGCCCAGTCCGTCCCGCTCTACAACCGCTACGGCACCGCTGACGAGGTCGCGAACCTGGCGGTCTGGCTGCTGTCAGACGAGGCGAGCTACGTCTCCGGCTCGCTGTACCTGATCGACGGCGCGTTGAACGCCTGACCGCGCACCGGGCCGGCCGCGTCCCCAGCCGGCCGGCGCGGTGGCCGGCACCGGGCACCGACAGCGAGCGGAAGGCGGAGCGCATGCGCCAGGTACTGCTGGGCAACACCGGCCTGCGGGTCTCGGAGATCGCCCTGGGCACGATGACCTTCGGCACGGAGTGGGGCTACGGCGTCCCGGCCGAGCGGGCGCGGCAGATCTTCGACCAGTACGCCGAGCTGGGCGGGAACTTCATCGACACCGCGGTCAACTACACCGACGGCACGTCGGAGACCCTCATCGGCGAGTTCCTCCGCGGGCAGCGCGAGCGGTTCGTCGTCGCCACGAAGTTCGGCTACTCCACCGACCAGACGACGGCGAACGCCGGCGGCACCCACCGCCGGGCCCTGCGCCAGGCCGTCGACCTGAGCCTGCGCCGTCTCGGCCTGGACTACATCGACGTCCTCTACCTGCACTTCTGGGACCACCACACGCCGCTGGATGAGACCGTCCGCGCGCTCGACGACCTCGTGCGCTCCGGCCGGGTCCTCTACACCGGCATCTCGGACTGCCCGGCCTGGGTCGTCGCCCGCGCCCAGACCCTGGCCGAGGAGCGCGGCCACAGCCCCTTCTGCGTCGTGCAGGCACCGTACAGCCTGCTCGACCGCACGCCCGAGACCGAGCTGCTGCCGGCAGCCGACGCGCTCGGCCTGACCGTCGCCGCGTTCGGCGTGCTCGGCGCGGGCGTGCTGACCGGCAAGTACACCGAGTCCCCTGGCGCGAGCGGGCGGCTGACCACCCAGGGTCGCGCGCTTTCCGAGCGGGAGCGCACGATCGCGGCCGCGGTGGCCGACGTGGCCAAGCGGGTCGGCGCGACGCCGTCCCAGGTGGCCACGGCGTGGGCGATGCGCCACCGCAACGTCGTCCCGGTCGTCGGCGCCACCTCCCCCGGCCAGATCGCCGAGGTGGTCGGCGCGGCCACGCTCACCCTCGACGACGAGGCGCTGGCCGTACTGGCCGAGGTCTCCGCGCCGCCGCCGGCCTACCCCACCGCGATGCTGCGCTGGGCCCGCCCGGTCTTCCTCGGGCCGACGTTCGCCAACACCCGCGACGCGCGCCGGCCGGGGGTGCTGCCCGGCCAGTGACCTGGCCGGGCAGCCGCCGCCGCGTCCCGGCGCCGATCAGGCGGCGGTGGCGTGCTTCTCGGCGTT
>JADGHD010000404.1 GCA_019689615.1 Frankia sp.
GTCTGGGGGGTGGGGGGCCAGCCGGCCACTGATCGTCGGGCGATCTGCCCGGATGCGGCCGGGACGGCTGGTGGGTCACCCGGGGCGGGCCCCGGGCGCGGAATCGGCGGTCCAGCTGGGCGTGCGGCGCTGGTACGTTGAGGGGCTGTCTGGACGGGGTCGGCCGGTGAGACGTGGGGTGAGCATGCTGAGGACCGCCGGCACGGTGGAATCCGCCGACAGGGCGGTGCGGTGACGACCACGCCCGGGGGGGTCCCCCTGGAGGAGCAGGCCGGCGTCGGGTTCCCGGACGCGTTCCGGCGGCTGTACACGCCCCACCGGATGGCCTACATCAAGGGGGAGGGGCGCTCCGACGACGACGCCTGCCCGTTCTGCGAGATCCCGAAGATGCGGGACGAGGAGGGGCTGGTCGTCGCCCGGGGCGAGACCGTCTACGCGGTGCTCAACCTCTACCCGTACAACGCCGGGCACCTCATGGTCGTCCCGTACCGGCACGTGGCCGACTACGCCGACCTGGTCCCGGACGAGGTCACCGAGATGGCCTTCTTCATGCAGCACGCGCTGCGGGCGCTGCGGCTCGCCAGCGGGGCGCACGGGTTCAACACCGGCATGAACCTCGGCGTGGTCGCCGGTGCCGGGATCGCCTCGCACGTGCACCAGCACGTGGTGCCGCGCTGGGGCGGGGACACGAACTTCATGCCCGTCGTCGGCCACACCCGGGTGCTGCCGGCGCTGCTGACGGAGACCAGGGCGCTGGTCGCCGAGGCCTGGGAGAAGACGGCCTGACCCCGCGGCCACCCGGGCTCGGGCGGCCGCGGGGCCGGCGCGTGGCGTGGGGCCGCGCGCGCCTCAGGTGGCGCGTTCCTTGATCACAGCCTGGGCCAGCGCCTCGGGCATCGGCTCGTAGCGGGCCACCCTGCGGGTGAACGTACCGGTGCCCTGGGTCAGCGAGCGCAGGTCGACCGCGTACCGCAGCATCTCCAGCTCGGGGACCTCGGCCCGGACCACCGTGCGGCCGGCGTCGCCGGCGCCCAGCGGCTCCATGCCGAGGACCCGGCCCCGCCGGCTGGACAGGTCACCGAGGACCGCCCCGACGTGCTCGTCCGGCACGAGGATCGAGACCTCCAGCACCGGCTCGAGCATCACCACCCCGGCCTTGGCTGCGGCGTCGCGCAGCGCCAGCCCGCCGGCCGTCTGGAAGGCCATGTCGGACGAGTCGACGCTGTGCGCCTTGCCGTCGACGAGGCGGACCCGGATGTCGACCATCGGGTAGCCGGCGACCACGCCGCGGGCCATCTGCGCCTGGATGCCCTTCTCGACCGACGGGATGAACTGGCGCGGGATCGCGCCGCCGACGACCTCGTCGACGAACTCGAAGCCGGAGCCGGCCGGCAGCGGCTCCACCTCGATCTGGCAGATCGCGTACTGTCCGTGGCCGCCGGACTGCTTGACGTGGCGGCCCAGGCCGGCGGCCCGGCCGCGCAGCGTCTCCCGCAGGGCCACCCGCGGCTCCCGGCGCTCCACGTGGACGCTGTGCCGGCTGGAGAGGTTGTTCAGCACCACGTCGGCGTGCGCCTCGCCCATGCACCACAGCAGGAGCTGGCCGGTCTCCTGCTCGTTGCGGACCACGACCGTCGGGTCCTCGGCGGTGAGCCGGGCCAGGGCGGTGGGCAGCCGGTCCTCGTCCTGCTTGCTGCTCGCCTCGATCGCGATCGGCAGCAGCGGCTCGGGCATCACCCACGGCCGCAGCAGGCGAGGGTCCTCCCGGTCGGACAGGGTGTCGCCGGTCTCGGCGGTGGCGAGCTTGGCGACCACGCAGATGCTGCCGGCGGCGCAGGCGTCGACGTTCTTCAGGCCGGCGCCGTCCGGCGCCTGCAACGACCCGACCTTCTCGTCCGCGTCGTGGTCGGGGTGCCCGACGGCCGCCCGGCCGTGCCCGCTGACGTGCACCGTGCTGTCCGCGCGCAGCGTGCCGGAGAACACCCGCACGACCGACATCCGCCCGACGTACGGGTCGGTGGTGGTCCGCACGACCTCGGCCAGCAGCGGCCCGTCCGGGTCGGCGGTCAGCTCCAGCGGCGGGCAGTCGCTGCCGTCGCAGCGGGTCATCGGCGGCAGCGGGTGCTCGGCCGGCGACGGGAAGGCGTCGACCATCATGTCCAGCAGCTCGATCGAGCCGACCGGCAGGCCGCCGTTCATCCGGGCGAACGGCAGCACCGGGTGGAACGACCCGCGCGCGATCGCGGTCTCCGAGTCGTCCAGCAGCTTCTTCGGGTCGATCTCCTCGCCGCCCAGGTAGAGGTCGAGCAGGCCCTCGTCCTCGCTCTCGGCGATGATCCCCTCGATCAGCGCGCCGCGGGCCTCGGCGTCGGCGCCGTCGAGCTCCACCGGGTCGAGCTCGCGGCGCGCTCCCTTGGCGTACTCCACGACCCGCCCGGTGAGCAGGCCGACGAGCTGGCCGCCGCTGCCGGCGGTCAGTGCCCGCGGCAGGAAGACCGGCAGCACGCCCGAGCCGAACGCCTCCTGGCAGGCGGCCACCGCCCCGGCGAAGTCGGCCCGCGGGTGGTCCAGCTTGGTGATCACCACCGCGCGCGGCATGGTGACCGCGGCGCACTCGGCCCACAGCGCCCTGGTCGCGCCGTCTATCCCGTCGACGGCGCTGACCACGAACAGGGCCGCGTCAGCCGCGCGCAGGCCGGCGCGCAGCTCGCCGACGAAGTCCGGGTAGCCGGGGGTGTCCAGCAAATTGATCGTCATGTCGCGGTGACGCAGGGCCGAGAGCGTGAGGCTGATCCCGCGAGTGCCACGGTGGTCGCCGTCCCCGTGGTTGCCGTGACCCGACCGGGAGTGCTCGCGGCCGTGCCCGGGCTGGCCGGTGGCCACCGCAAGCAGGTCTTCGGCCAGCGCGGTCTTCCCCGCCCCGGTGTGCCCAACGAGGACGACGTTGCGAACTTTTGCCGCGGAAGACGGCATCTCGGCCTCCGTTCGGGTCTGCCGAGCGCGCCCCGAGTGCTCCTCGGGACCCAGGCCGCCGGGAGCCGCGAAGGAAGAGCCACTCGCGTCTTCCCTGCGGCCTGCCGACGCTCGGGAGCTTGCAGGCGTGTGGCCCAGCGTGCGCCGATGTGACCCGGTGCACAACCCTGTGATGGCCGATTGGGCGCGAAACCGAGGTCAAGGCCCTGTGTGTCGCGGCGGTAGGGTGAATCGGCGCGAACACTGCGCGCCGAAGACGACGGGACGGACATGCTCGCAAGCAAGGCGCGGCCACAGATCCAGCGGCTCCTGGAGCCGGTCAGCAGGTGGGCAGCGCGAACCTCGGTCTCCCCCGATCTGGTGACGATCATTGGCACGGTCGGGGTGGTCGGCGGAGCGCTGGGCTTCTTCACCCGCGGCTCGTTCTTCCTGGGCACCGTCGTGATCACGCTGTTCGTCTTCTCCGATCTGATCGACGGCGTGATCGCCCGCGCGCGTGGCATCTCGACGAAGTGGGGCGCATTCCTCGACTCCACCTCGGACCGGATCGGTGACGGCGCGGTCTTCGGCTCGCTGGTGATCTGGTACGCGGGGGACGGCAACTCGCTGCACGCGGCCATCGCCGCGCTGATCAGCCTGGTCGCCGCCGCGGTCACGTCCTACGTCAAGGCGCGGGCCGAGAGCCTGGGCTACACCTGCAACGTCGGCCTCGCCGAGCGCGGGGAGCGGCTGCTGGTCCTGCTGGTCGCCGCGGGCCTGGACGGCCTGGGCGTGCCCCACCTGCTGCCAGTCGCGCTGTGGGTGCTCGCCGCCGCCACCAGCATCACCGTCGGCCAGCGGATCTGGCACGTCTACCGCCAGTTCCAGCGCTCCGGCGACCCGGGCCTGCCCGCGGGCACCGCCCAGCCGGCCACGGCTGCCGATGGCGGCGCCGACACCGACACCGACGGGGACGCCGGCCAGCAGGCCGCCGGCGCGCCGGCGGTGGCCGGGCAGGCGGGCAGGGCAGGCGCGGTCAGCTCGGTCGGCCCGCTGAGCTGAGCACCCGAGCGCCGTGCTCTCCGACCGGTTCCCGGACCTCGCCTACGCCGCCGGCTGGCGGCTGGTCCGGCTGCTGCCCGAGGGACTCGCGGCCCGCGTCTTCGCCCTCGGCGCCGACCTCGCGACCCGCCGCGGCGGGCCGGGCGCGCGCCGGCTGCGGGCCAACCTGGCCCGGGTGGTGCCCCCCGGCACCGACCTGGACGCGCTCACCAGGGCCGCGATGCGCTCGTACGCGCGCTACTGGATGGAGGTCTTCCGGCTCCAGGACATGCCGCCCGGGCGGTTCGTCGGCGACATGCGGGTGCGCGACGAGCACTACCTGCGCGACGCCTACGCGACCGGCAAGGGCATGATCCTGGCCCTGCCGCACATGGGGAACTGGGAGCAGGCCGGCGCCTGGCTGGTCGCGACGGGGGTGCCGTTCACCACGGTCGCCGAGCGGCTGCGTCCGGAGTCGCTGTTCGACCGGTTCGTCGCGTTCCGTCAGTCCCTTGGCATGGAGGTCATCCCGCTCACCGGCGGGGCGGAGCCGCCGAGCGCGCTGCTCGCCGAGCGGCTGCGCGCCGGTGGCTGCCTGTGCCTGCTGGCCGACCGCGACCTGTCCGAGCGCGGGGTCCCGGTCACCTTCTTCGGCGCGCCGGCGACGATGCCGCCCGGCCCGGCCGCGCTCGCCCTGCGGACCGGGGCCACGCTGCTGCCGGTCACGCTGTGGTTCGAGGGCCGGCTGTGGCACGGGCGCATCCACCCGCCCATCGAGCACACCGACGTCCCGACGATGACGCAGGCGATGGCGGACGCCTTCGCCGAGGGGATCGCCGCGCACCCGGCCGACTGGCACATGCTGCAGCGGGTCTGGCGCGACCTCCCCGACCCGGCGCGGGAGCCGGCCGCGGCGGCCCCGCCGAGGCCGCCGCAGCCCCCACCGTC
>JADGHD010000405.1 GCA_019689615.1 Frankia sp.
GGGCGGCGGGGCTGGCGGCTCGCCGGGGCTCGAGCAGCGGACGCAGCAGCAGCGCCGCGACCAGCGGAGCGAGCGTGACCAGCAGAAAGCCCCGCGACCACCCGGTGGCCCCGATCAGCAGCCCGACCAGCGGCGGGGTCAGCGAGGACGAGGCGAAGTTCGCGGAGGTCTCGAACGACATCGCGGTGGCCGCCCGCCCGGGCGGCGCCAGCTCCCCCGCGGCGGTGAACGCCAGCCCGTTCCAGCACACCGTCACCGCCGAGACCAGCACCAGCACTACGGCCAGCAGCCCCACCGGGGCGACGGCGACGGCCAGCGCGGCCAGGCTCATACCCACCACGCAGCCCACGGCGACGGTCCGCATCGGCCGCACCCGGGCTCGGGCCCGGTCGCTCCACGCCCCGGCCCCGATCCGGGCCACCGCGCCCAGCACCGCCGCGAGGGTGAGCACGGCCGCCGCACGCTGGGCGCTCATCCCCCGTCCGTCGTGCAGCACCTCCACCAGGAACACGATCATCGTGAACTGCGGCACGATCATGAGGCCCGCGGCCAGGGACAGCCGCCACAGCCGCCGGTCAGCCAGCACCGCCCGCGTCGACCCGGCCGCCGCGGGCCTGGGCCTGGTCTCCCGCGCGACGGCGGGCGAGCCCGACGCGCTGGGCGTGGCCGACAGGTCCCGCGGTGGCTCCCGGATCACGACGAGGACGGCGACGCAGGCGAGCGCGCAGCCCACGGCCAGCGCATCGAACGCGGCGTCGACGCCGAGCGCCGCCACCAGCGGCGGCAGCCCGGCCGCCGCGAACGCCGAGCCGGCCGGGATCGCGCACTGCCGGATCCCCATCGCCACGCCGCGCCGGTCGGCCGGGAACCACGTCATGACCGCACGCCCGCTGGCCGCGTTGACGCTCCCACCGAACGCCCCGGCCGCCACCAGCAGCACTGCCCGGGCGGCGACCGGCTCGCTCAGCCCCGCCCCGAGCAGGCAGGAGGCGGCACCGGAGAGCCCGACCGTCATCGCCGGCCGCTCGCCGTACCGGTCGACGACCGGCCCCCACGGCAGCAGCGTCGCCAGCACGCCGATCGTCGGGCAGGCCAGCAGCAGCCCCAGCCCACCAAGCGTCAGACCGTGCTGGTCCCGCAACGCCGGCCCCACAGCCGCCAGCCCCTGGAAGAAGGCACTCGTCGACGCCTGCGCCAACGTCCCCGCCGCCAGCACCAGCCACCGGTACCACGGAGCCCACCCAAACTCTCCCATACTTTGATACTAAAATCTCAGAATTTGAGACATCGCCTGCAGCACCGTGACGTCTCGTCAGGTTCAGACGGCGCGGCCGGCACCGGACGCTGCCCGGTGCCGGCCGGCCGTTGGCGCTGACTGATCTCCCGCGAGATGTCGACCGCCCGACACTCCGGCCACCGCGATACCCAGGCACCGCCCATGCGCCTGACTGGGCGGCAGTCCGACATGAGGGACGGGAGCCGGCCCACCGACTCCGCTCGCGAACCAGCGTCTGGACGTGTGTGGACAGGTCATAGAGCGACAACGAACGCGGCGAGTCCGACGCTCACCCGCAAAGCGACGCGGGCGACGACGGTGACGACGCGGGCGGTCGTCTCGGGTGCCGTGGCCGCGCCGTACAGGAACAGGGTCATGCCGAGGAGGAGCAGCCGGGGCCGACGAGGCCGGCTACAAGTGGGGTTGCGCATCGGTCGTTCCCTCGCGTTCGACCTTCCGGGGATGGCTGGCCAGCCGTAGGCTGGCGGGGTGAGTGACGGCCTGGACCAGCCGAGCGGGCCTGGCCCGCCTGATCCCGGCGCACAGACAGGCGACAGAGCAGGCCACCGAAAAGCCGCGCACGGCGATCGCGACCCGATGGCCGAATCTCGACGGCTCCCGCTGCGGCAGGCACTGGCCTCTCTCGCCGGGTGACGGAGGAGAGGTTGGGCAATCCGTTGCCTCTGCGGGCAGGAAAGGCCGGTCGCCACCCTGGAGGGGCGTCGGGTGTCCGCCATGGCGGATGGCGGCCCGGCGCGCGCCACGGACGCGCTCTGATCTGCCATCGCGCAAAGGGGGCCGGGGCTCGGCCGCCAGGCAGTGGCAGGGGGAACGCGGTCAGGACTTGGTGTTGTTCGTGCATTTGCATCGGCACCTCTTTTCACTGCCAACAGATCAGCAGGACCACAGGGGTGTCCGGTATCACGGAGCGCTATCCAACCTTCGGCAGGTGCCGTTACACATCCGCTATCACCCGGTCGAGTGAAGCCGCTTGGTTCCGCCCGCGGTCGATAGCCAGCCGGGAAGACAGCGATGAGCCGAAACCATCCGCACTGGAAACCAGAGCTGCTACGTCAGCGTCGGGAAGCAGCCGGCCTCACCCTGGAAGGCGCGGGTGAGAAGCTGCGGGAGATCGCCGAGCGCCACAGGTTCAACATCGCCGCGAACTTCCAGACGATCTGGGCGCACGAGAACGGCCGGGTCTATCCCGGGCCCCACTACCGTCGGGCGTACACCTGCCTCTACCGCATGAACGAGGCGCAGCTGGGCTTCCGCGAGGCACTGCCCGGCGAGAGCGCAGCAGTGCCTCCTGCCACCGAGGGGCTGCCCGACTACGCGGAGACCATCCGGCGCGCGCTCGGGAGCCTGCGGCCCGGAGCCGGCCGCATCGATGTGGACGAGTTCCGGGACCGCGTGCTCGACGCCTGGAAGTCGCGCGCCGGCACGGCGCCGCCCGACGGCCCCACCGTCGTCCTCGTCGGGGGATACGCCGGGTCAGGCAAGTCCGAAATCGCGAAGTTCCTCGGGAGCCTGACCGGATGGCCCGTGTTGGACAAAGACTCACTCACCCGCCATCTGGTCGACCAGCTCCTGATCGCCCTCGGTGGGGAGGCCCACGACCGAAGCTCCAGACTCTACCTGGAGAAGGTTCGCCCCCTGGAGTACCGCTGTCTCCTCGAGGCCACGTGGGACAACGTCGACTGCGGAACCTCGGTGATCCTCGACGCGCCATTCATCGCCGAGTACGCAAGGGCCGAGTGGATGACACGGTTCCACAACCGCTGCCGCTCCAAGCGCGCGACGGTCGTACCAATCTGGGTGCACTGCGATACCGAGTCGATGCGGGAGTACATCGAGTTCCGGAGCGCGGCCCGGGACGCAGCCAAGATGGAAGCCTGGGACGACTATGTGGCGAGCCTCGATCTCGGGCTACGGCCACACGGCCCCCACATCGTGGTGGACAACACCTTTGGCAGCGCGGTCGCGCTCATCGACGAGGCCCGGCACGTGTTGGGCGGCGGAGACCTGTGACCGGCGCGGCCGTCCTGCTCTACGGGCCGCCGGGGGCGGGCAAGGACACGATCACTCGGGAACTGTCCCGCATCTCACCGGCGTTCACGCTGTTCGAACGGCTCAAGGCTGGACCAGGGCGGACAGCAGGCTATCGCCGCTCGACCTGCCAGGAAATCGACGAGCTCGAGCGCGCCGGCCAGCTTCTCTACCGCCACAGCAGGTACGGGGCTGAATACGCCATAGACCGGCCCGGCATGGCCAGGCTCTTGGCCGACGGGCGGACACCCGTCGTCCACATGGGACAGATCACAGGAATCGGAGCGGTGACCCGCTTCCCCGCGGCATGGACGCTTGTGCTCCTGTGGTGTCCCTACGACGTCACGAAGGTGCGTTGCGTCGCGCGCGGCGACACCGATGTCGACGCCCGGCTTCGCGCCTGGGAGGAGACCAGGCTCGACCTTCTGGAACATTCCGGCGCGGCATGGTCGCTTGTGGTCCCCACCGACCTGACGCCCGTGTCCGCGGCGGCCCGGGCCGTTGTGGAAGCCGTCGCGGCTGGCGCGCCAGCCACACCACGTGACATCGGGTGCCTGCTCGGATGACAACGGTCGGCATACTGCACCCGGGCAGCATGGGGGCCGCTGTCGCCGCACAGGCCAAGCGGAACGCGACCGTCCTGTGGTGCGGTGAGGGACGCAGCAGGGCGACGGCGGACCGAGCGACTCGGTCCGGCCTCACCGCAGCATCCGACCTCGCGGATCTGGTCAGCCGCAGCGAGATCATCCTGAGCATCTGCCCGCCAGCACACGCCGAGGAGGTCGCCCAGACGGTCGCGGCGTTGTCGTTCACGGGCGTCTACGTGGAAGGAAACGCGGTCTCCCCGGAGACGATGTCGCGGATCGCCAAGCTCATCGAGCGCCCGGGCGCCACGGTGGTTGACGGCGCCGTCGTCGGCTCACCGCCGTCGCCGTCAAAGGTGGCGCGGCTGCTGCTGGCCGGACGAGCGGACGCGGTGGCGGCGGTCGAGCGGGTGTTTCGGGGTACCCAGGTGCGACCGCTCGTGCTGCCGGGCGGGATGGGCAGCGCCTCGGCGCTGAAACTCGCGTACAGCAGCTACCAGAAGACCAGCCGGGTCCTGGCCCTGGTCGCCTACGCGTTCGCCGCCGAACACGGCGTCGAGCAGTTCCTGCTCGACATCGCGAGGATCCGAAGCGGCAGCTATCTCGCCGAACCGGACTACTTTCCCAAGGTCGCCGCCCGCGCATGGCGCTGGGCTCCGGAGCTACGCGAGACAGCGCAGGCGCTTTCCGCCCAGAACCTCCCCAAGGAGGTCGTGGAGTCGGCGGCCGACATCCTGGAGCGTCTGCGGACTTTTCGGGACGGCTCACCACAGGTTGACGAGGTCCTGGAACGCCTGCGTTCTCCTCGCCCGTCCGGGCCCCACCCGGACGGCGGGATCCGGGTCGGCGAACAGCAGGCCGGGGCCTGACGGCCCCGGCTGTGCGTCACGACTCGTGGATCTGCTGGGCGAGGTAGTTCTGCAGGCCGACCTGTTCGATGAGGTCGTGCTGGGCGTCGAGCCAGTCGATGTGCTCCTCCTCGGCCGCCAGGATCTTCTCCAGCAGCAGGGCG
>JADGHD010000406.1 GCA_019689615.1 Frankia sp.
AACCAGACACCCACCAGCACACCCAGGAGCGGCCATGACCGACCTGCCCAACGTCCCCCAGACGCCCGCCGCCCCCGAGGCCGGCACCGGCGGCCAGACCGACGGCAAGGTCGTCCGCACCGACGAGGAATGGCGGGCGATCCTCGACCCCACCCGGTTCGCCATCCTGCGCCGCGCCGCCACCGAACGGCCCTTCACCGGCGCCTACCTGTACAACAAGGAAACCGGCACCTACCGGTGCGCCGCCTGCGGCAACCCGCTGTTCGCCTCCGAGACCAAGTACGACTCCGGCTCCGGCTGGCCCAGCTTCTGGCAGCCCGTCAGCCCCGACGCCCTCGCCTTCGTCGAGGACACCAGCCACGGCATGGTCCGCACCGAGGTCCGCTGCGCCCGCTGCGACTCCCACCTCGGCCACGTCTTCCCCGACGGCCCGGCGCCCACCGGCGACCGCTACTGCATGAACAGCCTCGCCCTCGACTTCGACACCACCACCGGCTGAGCGTCGCGCGGGCGGCGGCCACCGGCACCCGCCGCCCGCCCCGGCACATACGGTTCGGATCAGCACCACCTCGCGGACCCGAGGAGAACCGTGACTGACGACCCCTGGCACGCCGACCGGCTCGACCTCGACGCCTACCTCGCCCGCATCGGCGTGGCGGCACGCCCACCCTCACGCGCCGCCCTCGACGAGCTCTACGAGGCCCACGTCCGCACCTTCACGTTCGACAACATCGACGTCCTGCTCGACCAGCACCCCGGCGTCGACCTCGAAGCCGTCGCCGCCAAGTTCGTCGGCCGCGGCCGCGGCGGCTACTGCTTCGAACACGCCACCCTGCTCGCCGCCGCCCTGGTGCGCCTCGGCTACCAGGTCGAACGCCGCCTCGGCCGGGTGGGCGACCCGCCAACCACCGCCCGCACCCACTGCGTCGTCATCGTCACCGTCGACGGCCAGCCCCTGCTCGCCGACCCCGGCTTCGGGTTCACCCTGCTGCGCCCCATCCCGCTCGCCGACGGCGCCACCGACGACTACCAGGGCTTCCCGTTCCAGGTCCGCCAGATCACCCTCGGCAACGGCCGCGGCTGGGAGCTGCTGCGCCGGCGTGAGTCCGGCTGGGAGATCATGCACACCCACGACGAGCTCCCCGTCGAGCCCATCGACCTGGTGTGCGGCCACCACTACACCAGCACCTTCCCCACCAGCCACTTCCGCCACGGCCTCATGATCGCCCGGTACGGCGACGGCCAGCACACCACCGTCACCCACACCACCGTCACCATCCGCCGCCCCGGCCGGCCCACCGAACACCGCGACCTCGGCCCCGACGAACTCCCCGACCTCCTGCGCGCCCTCGCCGTCCCGCTCACCACCGACGAGCACGACCGCCTCCTGCGCAGGGCCGCCGAGCTCCGCACCGCCGGATGACCCCCGGCGCCACTCCCCCCGGAGTGCCGATAAGGAACATTATGTTAAGTGGTCCGGTCCGGCCGGCATGATCGCGTGTCCGGACGGCGGCCGCGCGGTGACGATCCGCAGCGCGCTGCGGATCGTCCGTTTCGGCCAGGCTGCCGCGACCAGGCCAGATGGCGTTCCCGCGCGGCGGAGCGGTCGCGTCGTCGCTTGTTGATCAAGGTGCTCCCCCTTGATGCTGGTTGTTTGTCCTGTTCAAGATCGAAATGTGGCGAGGCTACGCGTCAACGGTGTTGACTATCTTGTGGTGGTCTGGCCGGGAGTGTCGGCGGCGTGTGGCAGATTGCGGGCATGGCCGAACGTCCACCCGTGCCGCCGGAGATGGTCAGCCGGCTGGCCGAGATCCTGAGCCGGTTCCCGCAGTGCCGGGAGGAGGACGCCTGGACGGGCGTGCGCTGGCGCGTCGGGCAGGCGACCGTGGCGCACGTGTTCGGCGGCGAGGACCGGCTGTTCCGGGTCACCTTCCGGGCCGAGCCCGCCGAGGTGCCGGCGTTCGAGCACCTCGGCCCGCCGTACTTCCGGGCCGACTACGGCGACAACGTCGTCGGCCTGGTCCTCGACGACGACACCGACTGGGAGGAGCTCGCCGAGCTGCTCACCGACTCCTACTGCGTGCAGGCGCCGCCGGAGCTGGCCGCCCAGGTCCCCCGGCCGCAGATGGCGGGCCCGCTACCCGGCGATGCCACGGCTACCCGCTGAGGAGTCGGACCGTCCGGGACGCCACAGTGGTGTCACTTGAACAGCACCTTTGGTCAGGCAAGAGTGACCGCGTGGTGAGGCTGCGACGCTGGACGGGATCGGGTCGATGAAGCTACTGGACGGGCGGGCGATGGCGGCCGACGTCGGCCGCGGGATTGTCGACGAGGTGGAGCGGCTCGCCGAGCTGGGCGTGACGCCGACGCTGGCCGCGGTGCTGCCCGGGGCCGACCCGGCCGAGCTGGCCAGCACCAGGCCGCTCGAGCGCGCCGCCAGCCAGGTCGGGGTCGTGCTCCGGCCGCACGAGCTGCCCGGCCGCGCCGACGGGCTCGCCGCGACGCTGGCGCGGCTGGCGGACGACCCGGCGGTGCACGGGGTGCTGGTCCGCGGGCCGCTGCCGGAGGGGATGAGCTCCGCCGACGTCGGCACGCTGATCCCGCCGGCCAAGGACGTCGACGGGATGAGCCCGGCGAGCCTCGGCCGGCTGGCGGCCAACTCCCCGGCGTTCGCCCCTGCCGCGGCGGCCGCCGTGGTGGAGATCCTCATCCGCGGCGAGATCCCGCTGGCCGGCGCCCGGGCCTGCGTGATCGGCCGTAGCCCGCGGGTGGGCCAGCCGGTGGCGCTGCTGCTGCTCGCCGAGGACGCGACCGTGACGGTCTGCCACTCCAGGACCAAGGACCTCACGACGGTCGCGCACGAGGCGGACGTGCTGGTGGCCGCGGTGGGCCGGCCGCGGATGGTCGGCGCCGGGTTCGTGCGGGCCGGCGCGACCGTCATCGACGTCGGCGCGAACGTGACCGACGACGGGCTGGTGGGCGACGTGGACGCGGACGCGGTCAGCGCCACCGCCGGGGCGCTCACGCCGGTGCCGGGCGGGGTCGGGCCGGTGGCCACGATGATGCTGCTGCGCCACACGGTCGCCGCCGCCCGCGCGGCCGCCCAGGCCGGCTGACCGGACCGCCCGCCATGGCGCGGCCACCGCGCGGGCCTCAGGCGGCGGGCGCCGGCTCCGGCTGGGCCGGCACGCGGGGCGCCCCGGAGGCGGTGCCGTCCGCGGCGGTGCCGGCGGGGGCGGTCGCCGTGGCCAGCCGGACCCGGTTGCGCCCGGCCGCCTTGGCGGCGTAGAGCGCGGCGTCGGCTGCCTCGAGCGCGCCCGCGACGCCGCCGGGCGGCTGGCAGGTGGCGACGCCGACGGAGACGGTGACCCGGACCTCGCCCTGCCCGGGCAGCGGGCAGCCGATCGCGGCGACCTCCTGGCGGATCCGCTCCGCCACCTCGGCCGCCGTGTCCAGGCCGACGTCGGCGAGCGCCACGACGAACTCCTCGCCGCCGAACCGGCCGACGAGGTCGCCCTGGCGGGTGGCCGCGCGCAGCGCGTCGACGACCGCGAGCAGCACGGTGTCGCCGAACAGGTGGCCGTAGCGGTCGTTGATCTGCTTGAAGTGGTCGATGTCGACGAGCAGGACCGACATCGGCCGGCGGGTCCGCTCGGCGCGGGCGTACGCCTGCTCGGCGACCTGGCGCCACCAGATGGCGTTGGCCAGCCGGGTCTTGGCGTCGGTACGGGCGGCGGTGAGCAGCTCGTCGTGGCGCAGGCCGCGCTGCAGCAGCAGCGCCGGCGGCGCGGCGACGACCATCAGCAGCGGGTTGAGCGCCCACAGCGTGGCGACGGTCGCGCCGGAGCACAGCTCGGCCGCCTCGACCGCGACCGCGGCGGCGGCGCGGTCGGAGCCCCGGCGGCGCAGCAGCAGCCGCCGGCCCAGCGCGAAGACCAGCGCGGCGGCGGCCAGCGCGGCCAGGCGCATCGGCGAGCCGAGGAACCCGTCGCCGTCCTGGGCGCCGGCCGCCGCGGCGAGCAGGTCGTGCGTGCCGGATGCTGCCGCGCCGAGGAGCCCGATGGCCGCCGCTTCCTGGGCGGCGCGGGCCCAGCCGCGGCGGGCCCGGCCGTCGGTGCGGGCGAGCAGCACGGCGAGCAGGCTGACCGGCAGGTAGGCGACCAGGGCGTAGAAGGCGGGGACGAGCAGCGCGATCGGCAGGATCCAGATCGCCGGCAGGTGGTGGCGCCCGGGGCTCGGGCCGGCGTCGCCGTGCGTGCCGAACAGCCGGGAGGCGGCCATGACGAGCGCCGCGATGCCGGTCAGCACGCCGGTGGTGAGCAGGTCGGCCAGCCGGAACGTGGTGCGGGTGGCGGTGACGACGACCAGCGCGCCCCAGGCCAGCTCGACCGTCGCCGCCGGCAGCCACGGCCAGCGCCGCGCGCGCGGCTGGCCGGCCGGCCCGGGCATCACCGTGGCGCCCGGGTGCGACGTGGCGGGCAGCGCGGCCGCGGTGGCGTCGGCGGCGCTGGAGCGGGCCTCGGGCACGGTGACGGCCCCCGGGTCGTCACCGCCGCCGGCCGGGGGGCACGGTGGCACGCCGGTGGCGGCGCAGACCCCGCCGACGACGGCGGGGACGGCCAGCGGCCCGGTGCCGGTGGGGTCGGACCCGCAGGCTGGGGCCGCGGCTGGCGGCTGGCCTGCCGGTGCCAGGCCTGCCGGTGGGCTCGCTGACCGGGCCGCGGTGGGGGCGCCCGCGGGTGCTGAGGTGTCGGCCTTGCTGGCGCCGGCGCCCGGGCGCCACCACATGGTCAGCCACTCGGTCCCGGTGGTGGGGCGCCGGGCGGATCTCGCGGCCGGGTCGCGCGGCCAGGGCTGGGCGCCCGGGCGGGCCGCGGCGTCGAGGTGTCCGGCGGGGGGCGCTGTGCTGTCG
>JADGHD010000407.1 GCA_019689615.1 Frankia sp.
GGGCTCGGGCTGGGTGGCGAGCACGACCCGCACGCTGCCGCCGGGATCCGGGCTGGCGTTGCGGCCGGCGAGCAGCACGCCCGGCCGCTCCTGCCCGGGGATGGCCGCGGCGGAGGTGTCGATGACGTGGGTCAGCTCGACCTGGCGGGTGAGGTGGCGGGTGACGCGGGCGGCGCCGGGGCGCGCGGTGACCGCCGCCGCGGCGGTGAGCAGGCCGAAGTAGCCGGCGCCGTGGCCACCGTCCGGGCCGCCGCGGCGGGCGAGCGTGGTGAACAGCCCGACGAACGGCACCGCCACGTCGAGCTGGTCGTCGCCGGCGGCCGGGGTGGGACCGGTGCAGGCGGCGAACCGCTCCCGGTAGTGGGCGGCGTCGCGGGCGTCGGCGACCGGGCCGGCCGGTGGGTGCCCGACGACCACGTGGTAACTGCCCGGCGCGAGCACGTCGGGCAGCTCGTGCAGGTCCTCGGTGTCATAGGCGGTCGGCTGGCGGCCGGGGCCGGCCAGCGGGCGCTCGCGCAGCGCGTCGCCGACCGCGATCCGCAGCCCGAAGCGGTCGCGCACCGCGGCGGCCAGCGTCGGCACCCCGGCCGCCCGCAGCGCCGCGACGAGCAGCCGGAAGCGGGTGACCGCGACCGCCGCCGGGTCCACGTCGACCCCGTGCAGCGAGGCGAGGGCCAGCCGGACCCGTTCCCGCTCCGACGCCGGCCCGTCCGCGCTCGCCCGCCACGCCGCCAGCAGCCGGTCGAACGCGGCCAGCAGCACCTGGCCGGCCCCGCAGGCCGGGTCGATGAGGCGCAGGCCGGCGAGTCCCGCGGGCTCGGCCGGGCTGGCGGTGGCCGGTGGGGCCGGGCCGGCCGGCTCGGCGGTCAGGCCCGCGAGCGCCGGCGTCAGGGTCAGGTCGAGGAGCAGGTCCGCGACGAAGACCGGGGTGCGCGCCGGTCGGTGGCTGGCGCGGGTGTGTCCGGCCAGGTTCTCGTGGAGGTCGGCCAGAAAGGAGGTGTCCCAGTCCGGGTGGGTGAAGTCGTGCACCGGACCGCCGTCCGGGCCGGACCGTCGCCAGAAGGCGATGAGGCGGCTGGCCGCGTCGTGTGAGACGGGGATCTGGTAGAGCGGGCTGTGCCGGCGGGCGAACAGCGGCGCGCTGGCCGGCACCTGCGCGATCTCGTCGAACGCGGTGAGCAGCCAGCCGCGGGCCGTCTCGTACGGGTACTCGCGGTGGAACTCCTCGGTGCGCTTCTCGGCCAGCGCGCGCCGCTCCGGCGTCGGCCCGGCCAGGAAGCTCTCCGTGAGCAGCCCGTTGTCCTCGCAGAACCGGACGAACACGGTCCCGAGGAACCACGCTGCCGCCGCCTGGCCGACCCGCCCGTCCAGCCAGTCCAGCCAGCTCGCGCAGGTCCGGTCGGCCGCATAGGCCCGCAGGTACTCCGCCCGCAGCCGGCCGTGCACCGCGGGCAGGGTGTCCACCTGGCGGCGCAGGTCCGTCTCCAGCGCGTCGAGGAGCCGCTGTGCGTCGGCGAGCAGCGCGCCGCTGTCGATCACGATGCTCTCCCTCCGGCGCTGGGTGGGGCGGGCTCGGCGGTCGGGTGAGACGAGCGCGACGCTAGCCGATACGTCACGGTTCGCCGCAGCCAGGTCGCTCTCCGACCAGGACCGACAGCCCGGACGTTGGCACTGGTTGCAGGCGGACCTGGACGAGCGCCCGGGGCTGGCGGCTGGCGCCACCCGGCCCGGCGGGGCGCCACAGTGGGAGCGCTACCGTGTGCGGCTAGGTTCGCTCGTGTTGCCCACGGTCGCCCAAGGAGACCGCCATGACCGAGATCGATCGGTTCGCGCCGAACACTCCCATCTGGATCGACGTCGCGAGCCCTGATCTCGAGGCGACCGTCGCCTTCTACACGGGCCTGTTCGGCTGGGACGCGAGCTGGGCGCCGCTCGCCGAGGAGCCGGCCGATGGCAAGACGGCGGGAGCCGGCTACAGCCAGTTCACCCTGCGCGGGCGCAACGTGGCCGGCGCCGGCCCGGCCTGGCCCGGCCTGCCGACGTCGTGGACCACCTACATCGGCGTCAAGGACCTCGACGAGACGCTGCGCCTGGTGGAGGCGGCGGGCGGGCAGCTGCTCATCGAACCGGTGGACGTCGTCGAGGCCGGGCGGCTGGCGGTCGTCGCCGACGCGCACGGCATCTCGATCGCGCTCTGGCAGCCGCTCACCGACGGCACGGACGACGGCCTTGGGCTTGCCGGCGAGCCGGGCTCGCTGTGCTGGACGGAGCTGGCGACGCCAGACGTCAGCCAGGCCAAGGACTTCTACCAGCAGGTCTTCGGCTGGGACACGGAGCTGCCGGCCACCACCGGGATCCCGTACACCCAGTGGTCGCGCAACGGCCAGCCGTTCGGCGGCATGCTGCAGCTGACCCAGGAGGTCCCGGAGATCCAGCCGGGCTGGACGGTCTACTTCGCCGTCGACGACTGCGACCGGACGGTCGCCGAGGTCGAGCGGCTCGGCGGCCAGGTCCAGATCCCGCCGACCGACATCGACCCCGGGCGATTCGCCGTCGTCACCGACCCCGTCGGCGCCCGCTTCTGCCTGATCCGCCAGCGCCCCGGCCGGGTGTCGCCGCTCGCCGACCTGGTCCGCCAGGCGTAGGGACGCCGGCGATGGCGGGGCAGGCCGGCCGCAGCCCGCGTGGCGGACGGCGGCCGGCGAGCGGGTGTGAGGTCAGTGCCGGTCGGCGGTGACCACGGCGAGGTCGCGCTCCCGCCAGCGGACCGTGGCGGCGAAGCCGACGTCGACCAGCCAGCTCAGCTGGTCGAGCAGCGAGCTCGGCCGGTCGTGGTCGGCGCAGACCCGGGTGACCACGTCCACCGGCTCCTCGGGCACGACGACGTCGGCGAGCACGAACCGCCCGCCCGGCCGCAGCACGTCGGCGACCCGGCGGAACAGGTCCGCCTTGCCCGCGGCGTGCAGATGGTGCACCGCCAGCGCGGACACCACCAGGTCGAACGGGCCGGCCGGCAACGGGTCCTCCAGCCGGCCGACCACGAGCTCGGCGTCGGCCGGCAGCGCGCGGCGGGCCGCGGCCAGCATCGGCTCGCTCTCGTCCAGCGCCACCAGCGACGCGCCCGGGTGGGCCGCGAGCACCCGCCGGCTCGTCTCCCCGGTGCCGGCACCGAGGTCGAGCACCCGCGTCACCGGCCCGCGGGTGGTCGCGGCCGCCGCGCCCACCTCGTCCTGCAGCCGCGCGTAGCCCGGCACCTCGGCGAGCACCAGCTCCAGGTAGGAGTCCGGGTCGAAGTGGAACTGCCCAGCCGCCCCAGCCGCCGGGTTCGCGGCGGCCGGCGCGCCCGGCGGCTGAGTGCTGGCTGTCGTCGTGGCCGGTTCGGTCTCCGTGCTCATCGCTGGCACCTCCGTGAGGGGTGGCGTCGGGGTGGGCTCCGGGGCGCGTCCTCGTGATCGTTCATTGTCTGCCGATCAACCTCCCCGCGGGACGACAATCGGCAACCGGGTCCTGACGCGTCCTTCGCCAGCGAGGCCGTCGTCCCAGAGGTCCAGCCGGTGGGCGCGGGCCAGCGCGCTGATCCTGGCCACCGCCTCGGCCGCCGACAGGACGGGCAGGTTGCGCCCGTCGCGAAGGCGCAGCGAGACCTCGTCGGCCGCGGCCTCCCGCCGGCCGATGACGGCCTGGTAGGGCACGAGCCGGGCGGCCCGGATCCGGGCGGCCAGGCTGCCGTGCTCGGGCCCGACGAGCCGTGGCCGAAGCCCCGCGTCCAGGCAGCGGCGGACCAGCGCCGCCGCGGCCGCGGACTCCGCCTCCCCTTCGCCGACCGGCAGGACCGCCACCTGCACGGGCGCGAACCAGGCTGGGAACGCTCCGCCGTGCACCTCGATCAGGTGCGCGACCGCCCGCTCCAGGCTGCCGAGGATGCTGCGGTGCACCATCGCCGGCCGGCCGCGGTTGGCCCCGTCCGGCCCGACGTAGCGCAGGTCGAACCGCCCCGGCTGGAAGAGGTCGACCTGGACGGTCGACAGGGTCACCTCGCGGTCCGCGGCGTCGGCGATCTGGATGTCGATCTTCGGCCCGTAGAACGCCGCCTCCCCCTCGGCCGGCTCGTACGGCACGCCGGCCGCCTCGAGCACCTCGATCAGCACGTCGGTCGCCCGCCGCCACATCGCCGGGTCATTGACGTACTTGCCGCCGAGACCGCCGTCGGGCTCGCGCGCCGGCAGGGACAGCCGGTAGCGGCGCGGGCGGATGCCGAGCGCCTGGTGCGCCTGGCGGACCAGCTCCAGCGCGCCGAGCGCCTCGGCCATCGCCTGCTCGGGCCTGCAGAAGATGTGGCCGTCGTTGAGCTGGATCGCCCGGACCCGGCTCAGCCCGCCCAGCACCCCCGACCGCTCGGCCCGGTACATGCCGCCGAGCTCGGCGATCCGCAGCGGCAGCTCCCGGTGGCTGCGCGCCCGCGACCGGTAGATCAGCGCGTGGTGCGGGCACAGGCTCGGCCGCAGCACCAGCTCCTCGCCGCCTTCCCTGGCCCCGCCGCCGACCAGCATCGGCGGGTACATGTCGTCGCGGTAGTTCGCCCAGTGCCCCGAGCGCTCGTAGAGCTCGCGCCGGCCCAGCACCGGCGAGTTGACGTGCAGGTAGCCGGCGCGGCGCTCAACGTCGCGGACGTAGTCCTCCAGCGCCTGCCGGATGGCCGCCCCCTCGGGCAGCCAGTACGGCAGCCCCGCGCCGATCAGCGGGTCGGAGCCGAACAGCCCCAGCTCCCGCCCGAGCCGGCGATGGTCGTGCCGGGCGGAGCCGGCGGACGGGTCTGCGGGCTCGTGCTCGTGGGCGGCGGGGTCCTGCTCGTCGACGGCCGGTTCATGCCCGTGGGTGGCCGGCTCGTGCCCGTGG
>JADGHD010000408.1 GCA_019689615.1 Frankia sp.
CCCCCGTGCTGCTCGGCCGCGGCGGCGCCGGAGTGGGCCTCGACGCCGCCCCCACCCCGCTCGACCTGGCCACGCCCCGGCTGGCGCCGTCGATCGAGGTGCGCGAGCCGACCCTGGAAGAGCTGGTCGAGACCTCGGGCCTGCGCCGGGTGCACATGCTGGCCTGGCGGGACCTGGACGACCCGGAGGCCGGCGGGTCCGAGCTGCATGCCGACAAGGTCGCCTCGGCCTGGGCCGCCGCCGGCGTCGACGTGAGCATGCGGACCGCGCACGCGCCCGGCCACCTGGCCGACGCCACCCGCAACGGCTACCGGGTGGTCCGCAAGGCCGGCCGGTACGCCGTCTTCCCGCGGACGGCGATCTCCGGGGCGCTGGGGCACGGCGGCCCGTGGGACGGCCTGGTGGAGATCTGGAACGGGATGCCGTTCTTCTCCCCGCTGTGGGCGCGCTGCCCGCGGGTCGTGTTCCTGCACCACGTCCACGGCGAGATGTGGCGGATGGTCCTCAAGCCGCCGCTGTCGACGCTGGGCGAGACGATCGAGCACAAGCTGGCGCCCCCGCTGTACCGGCGGACCCGGATCCTGACGCTGTCGCAGTCGTCCCGCCGCGAGATCATCGAGATGCTCGGGCTGCCGCCGGCGAACATCTCCGTGGTGCCCCCGGGCATCGACGAGCGCTACTGCGCCGCCGGGGAGCGCTCCCCGCACCCGCTGGTGCTGGCGGTCGGGCGGCTGGTGCCGGTCAAGCGCTTCGACATCCTGATCGACGCGCTGGTCCGGCTCAAGCAGGAGCAGCCGGCGCTGGAAGCGATCATCGTCGGCGAGGGCTACGAGCGGCCGGCGCTGGAGGCCCAGATCCGGGCGGCCGGCGCGCACGACTGGCTGAAGCTGCCCGGCCGGGTCGACGACGACGGCCTGCTCGCGCTGTACCGGCGGGCGTGGGTGCTCACCTCGGCCTCGGCCCGCGAGGGCTGGGGGATGACGATCACCGAGGCGGCCGCCTGCGGCACGCCGGCGGTGGTGACGAACATCGCCGGGCACAGCGACGCGGTCGCCCACGGCCTGTCCGGCCTGCTGGTCGAACCGCGGGAGCTGTCGGCCGCGCTCGGCCGGGTGCTGGCCGACACCGAGCTGCGCAACCGGCTCACCGCCGGGGCGCTCGCCCACGCCAGCACGTTCACCTGGGCCGCGACCGCCCGGAACACCTACGCGGCGCTGGTGCAGGAGGCCCGCAAGTACCGCCGTCGCTCGCCCCGTCCGAGCGGGCTCGCCTGGCTGCACGGACTCCAGCGGTGACGTTGACCACCCCCAACCCGGCTGGACCCCCCGGGCCAACGCCCGCGGGCGCGCGGACCGCCACCAGCCTGGCCACCGCCCCGGAGCGGGACCAAAGCGCGGCGGGCGCGGCCGCCGCCAGCCCAGCCGCCGCCGGCCAGCCCGGCCGCGAGCGGCGGGCCGGCTGGCGGCGGTGGCGCCCGCGACGGCCGTCGTGGCCGAGCCTGGTGCTCGCCGCCATCGCCTACCTGCCGCTGCTGCGCACGGCGCCGGGCGAGATCGGCGCGGACACCAAGGCCTACCTGTACCTGGACCCGGGGCGGCAGCTGTCCCGGGCGGTGTCGATGTGGGACCCGCACGTCGGCGCGGGCACGGTCACCCACCAGAACATCGGCTACCTCTACCCGCAGGGCCTGTTCTACTGGCTGCTCGACACCGCGGGCCTGCCCGACTGGGTGGCGCAGCGGCTGTGGACGGGCAGCATCCTGTTCGTCGCCGGCATGGGCGTGCTGTTCCTGCTGCGCACGTTCAACTGGCCGGACCGGTACGCGTTCATCGCCGCGACCGGCTACATGCTCACCCCCTACACGCTGGAGTACGAGGCGAGGATCTCGGCGATCCTGCTGCCCTATGCGGGGCTGGGCTGGCTGATCGGGATCACGGTCCGCGGCCTGCGGGAGGCCACCGATGGCCGGGGCAGCTGGCGCGGCGCCGCGAACTGGCGCTGGCCGGCGGCGTTCGCGCTCATGGTCACCTCGGTCGGCAGCATCAACGCGTCCAGCCTGATCCTCATCCTGCTGGCGCCGCTGCTGTGGGTGCCCTTCGCGATCTGGGGCACCCGGGAGGCGACGCTGCGCGCGGCCGTCGGGATGTGCACGCGCGCGGTCATTCTGATCGTGGCCACCTCGGCCTGGTGGATGTCCGGCCTGTACACCCAGGCCGGCTACGGGCTGAACGTGCTGGCGTTCACCGAGACCGTCAAGACGGTCGCCAGCAGCTCGCAGGCCTCCGAGGTGCTGCGCGGGCTCGGCAACTGGTTCTTCTACGGCGAGGACGCGCTGGGGCCGTGGATCACCCCCGCGGTCGACTACACCCAGACCATCTGGCTGCTCGTCGTCAGCTTCACGATCCCGATCCTGGCGCTCGCCGCCGCCGGCCTGATCGTCTGGGGGCACCGGGCCTACTTCGTCGCCCTGATCGTGCTGGGCACGACGATCGCGGTCGGGGTCTACCCGTACGAGGACCCATCGCCGCTCGGCCGGCTGTTCCGGGACTTCGCCGAGGGCACCACGGCCGGCCTCGCGCTGCGCTCGCTGCCCAGGGCCGCCCCGCTGGTGGTGCTGGGCCTGTGCGTGCTGCTGGCCGGCGCGATCGCCGCGTTCACCGAGCGCCGCCTGGCCAGGGCCGCCGCCAGGCGGGCCGCCGGCGGCGGTGGCGCGCGCCGCCGTGGGCTGTTCCTGCGGCCGCGGCGGGGGGCGCTGCTGCCGGGCGCGGTCACCGCGGTCGTGCTGGCGCTGTTCGTGCTGGACATGGCGCCGCTGTTCCGGGGCCAGTTCATCGAGCCAGGGCTGACCAGGCCAGAGAAGGTGCCCGAGTACGAGCTGGCCGTGGCGGCTGCGCTGGACAGGAAGGGCTCGGACACCCGGGTGATCGAGCTGCCCGGCGCCGACTTCGCCCACTACCGCTGGGGCACCACGCTCGACGCCGCGATGACCGGACTGATGGACCGGCCGACCCTGCAGCGGGAGCTGATCCCCTACGGCGAGGCCGGCACCGTCGACCTGATCCGCTCGCTCGACCGCCGGCTGCAGGAGGGCGTGTTCGAGACGGCGTCGCTCGCCGACATCGCCCGGCTGCTGGCCGCCGGCGACATCGTGCTGCGCAGCAACAACCAGTACGAGCGGTTCCGCAGCCCCCGGCCGCGGGCCACCTGGGAACTGTTCACCACCTCGCCGCCGGCCGGCCTCGGCGAGCCCGTGCCCTACGGCCCGCCGGTCGACGAGACCGCGGACATCCCGTACACCGACGAGATCACCCTCGGCACCGACCCGTCCGTGCCCAACCCGCCGGCGCTGGCGGTGTTCCCGGTCGAGGACCCGCTGCCGATCGTGCGCTCCGCGACCGTCGACCAGCCGCTGGTCGTCAGCGGGAACGGCGAGGCGCTGGTGGACGCCGCGGCCGCCGGCCTGCTCGCCGCGCCGCTGGACGAGCAGCGGGCGATCTTCTACACGGCGCAGTTCGCCGACAAGCCGGACGGGCTGCGCCAGGCCCTCGCCGAGGGCGCTGACCTGCTGGTCTCGGACTCCAACCGGCTGCGCGCCGAGCGCTGGACCGGCATCCGGGAGACCTTCGGCCAGGTCGACCAGGTTGGCGTGGACCCGTTGGTCAAGGACACGAACGACAACCGGCTGCCGCTGTTCCCCGAGTCAGCCGGCCAGCAGTCGCAGACGGTCGCGCTGCTCACCGCGCCGGGTGAGGAGGCGACGGTGGCGGCGGTGACGGCGTCCAGCTACGGCAACTCGTTCGCCTACGGCCCGGCCGACCGGCCGGTCCGGGCGATCGACGGCGACCTGAACACCGCCTGGCGCGCCGGCGCGTTCACCGACCCGGCCGGCGAGCGCTGGCAGACGACGCTGGCCAGCCAGACGACCACCGACCACATCCGCCTCGTCCAGCCGCTGACCGGCCCGCGCAACCGCTGGATCACCCAGGTCACGCTGACCTTCGACGGCGCCAGTCCGGTGACGGTGGCGCTGACCGACGAGTCCCGGACCGCGCAGGGCCAGGTCATCTCGTTCCCGAGCCGGACGTTCCGCACCCTGGAGATCCGGGTCGACCAGACCAACACCGGGCAGCGGGTCAACTACGACGGGCTGTCCGCGGTCGGCCTCGCCGAGGTCGAGATCCCGACCGCGGCGGGCACTCCGGCCCGCGCCGAGGACCTGCTGCGGATGCCGACCGACCTGCTGACCGCGGCCGGCGTGTCCTCGCTGGACCACCGGCTGCTGCTGACGATGTCGCGGGACCGGGCGAACCCGTCCGAGCCGTTCAAGAACGACACCGAGTCGACGATGGGCCGGGTGTTCTCGCTGCCCACGGCGCGGACGTTCAGCCTGACCGGCACCGCGCGGATCTCCGCGTACGCGCCGGACGACCTGATCGACTCGCTGCTTGGCCGGCCGGCGAACGCGCCGGTGGTGACGTCGTCCGGACGGCTGCCCGGGGACCTCGCCTCCCGGTCGTCGGCGGCGTTCGACGCCGACCCGACGACCGCCTGGCAGCCGGGCTTCGGCGAGCAGGTCGGCGGCTGGATCCAGCTCACCTCACACCAGCCGGTGACCCTCTCGACGGCCCGGCTCACGCTGCTCACCGACGGCCAGCACTCGGTGCCGACGCGGCTGGGGATCGAGGTCGACGGGCGGCGGGTCGGTTCGGTGGCAATGCCACCGGTGGCCGACCAGCCCGGGACCCGCGGCGCGACGACGACCGTGGACATCCAGCTCCCACAGGTGTCCGGCCGTCAGATCCGGTTCGTCGTCGACGAGGTCCGCCCGGTGACCACGCAGGACACGATCTCGAAGTTCGAGATGACGATGCCGGTCGGCATCGCCGAGATCGAG